>NZ_JAJNHJ010000017.1:0-50048 GCF_022386965.1 Mammaliicoccus sp. B-M6 | reverse complement strand
AAATTAAAAGGCTTATCTCCCAAAAATTACAGGAGACAAACCTTTGAAATAATATACTAATTAAGGTTTAGATTTTTGGGTTCAGTACAGACTTTGGCTATCTCTTGGCTTAAGTTAGGCATTAAGCCATGACTTTCACAATCTCTTGGCTTAAGTTAGACATTAAGCTAAGACTTGAGTGATCTCTTGGCTTAAGTTGGTCGTTAAGCCATGACTTGGACAATCTCTTGGCTTAAGTTAGACATTAAGCCATGACTTGCACAATCTCTTGGCTTAAGTTAGGCGTTAAGCTAAGACTTGGCTCACTTCTATTGTTTACTCCAGCTTTAACTCACATCCTCCTATACTCAAACAAAAAACTGCCCGTATTAGGCAGTTTTTTTATATTGATTCTGATACTTTTTTAGAGTAATACATTGTATTGACTAAATATAAAATAATCAATAATGACACACTAAAGAATTGATTATTGTCTGAAGAAATTGAGAAAATTGATGCTAGTGCTATACATCCGATTATTAATTGTTGGTTCAGTGTATAAGTTTTTTGTAGTGCAATTAATGTAATATACTGTTCTCCACTATCCATCATATCAATCATTTTTTCGTTTAATTGTTTATCTCCTGCTTTTGGATAGTTTCGTTCTGGATATAATTTTCTCAATTTAGATAAATGCATATATGATATTGGTGCTGTTGATATTAATGAAACGATTGCAATTAACAATGACAGCATACTTGGTTCTTTTGTTAAGTTAATGACGATGTTTAAGATTGTTAATGCTATTGTCATAATGATACCAAGCAATATGGGTGGGTAAATTAATGTTTTTTCTAACTGTATTTCTATTTCATCTTCATTTTCTGGGTTTGTTTCATATTTTCTATATTTTTCAGCTTTTTTATAAACATTAATTAAGATGATTATTAAAATAATATATACAATAGTTAAAATGGTGGCAGTAATATCAGTTTGCACTGTTGTAAGTTCAATTTCTAAAAAGTCGTGACCTTTCTTAAAAATACTTGTAAGTAATCCACCTACTAAACCACCGATCAGCATATATAATATAAAGTTACCAATTAACATAATTTTATTCTTTTTCATAATTCATCCTCCTCGAATATGAAAATATCTTCAACATTTTCTTTGAGTATTCTTGCTATTCTTACAGCAGTCAATACAGATGGCATAAAGTTATTCCGTTCTATCAAAGAAACTGTTTGTCTTGAAATACCTGCTCTTTTAGCCAATTCAGTTTGGTTAAATCCTTCCCGAGCTCTTAACTCTTTTACCCTATTTCTCATTTGACCACCACCTACATTTATAATATACATGATTATAGTCAAAATGACAACTATACTTGTCATTTTGTTATATATAATTGTCACAAATTCTTCGCATAAGAATACATATCATTGCTAATTTATTAATATCATATTTACTTATTCGTCATTATATGTGAAGATTAAATAATTACATATTTCAGAATATTTTGAAGGGGGTAATTTTATGGATCATTTTGGCTTTTGGTCGATTATTCCTCCAATTATAGCCATTATTATGGTATTACTTACAAGAAGTGTTATTGTTTCATTATTTTTAGGATTATTTTCAGGCATACTCTTGTTAACGAGTTTTCATCCAATATCTTCTTTAAAAAAATTACTTGGAGATTATTTGTACAGCACAGTTGCGGATGAATATAATGCTGGAATTCTTATTTTATTAGTGTTTATCGGTGGATTTGTCGCATTGCTTGAGAATTCAGGTGGTGCTAAGACATTTGCAAATCGATTTATATCCGGTGCGAAAAGTCGTATCAAAATTCAACTCGCTGCTTGGTTTAGTGGTATTATAATATTCTTTTCTGAAATGGGCACACCTTTAATTGTTGGACCAATTTATGAAAGTTTATTTGATAAAGCGAAGATTTCTCGAGAAAAATTAGCTTGGATTATTGATTCAACTGCATCGCCAGTTTCTGTAATGGTACCATTTATTGGTTGGGGCGTTTATATTATGGGGTTAATTGATACAGAATTTAAGCGATTAAGTATAGATATGTCCTCATGGGATGCCTTTATGGTTTCATTACCCTACTTTATTTATCCAGTCCTTGCGGTATTAATCGTTCCTCTCATCATTTTATTAAAATTAGATTTCGGACCTATGAAGTCAGCTGAGGATCGAATAATGAATACTGGTCAAATTTATTGGGACAATGCGAAGCCATTAAGAGAAAGTGTGGAAGTCGATAAAGATGTGGAAAATAAAAGTAAACCCATTCTAATTTGGTTACCTATTGTCATTTTAATTGTTTCATTGTTTACTTTATTAGCACCTAAAGGCTTCCCGTTCCAAAGTGTGGAAGGTAAAGATTTCAGAATAGCTTTAAGTTTATCTTATTTCTTTGCAGCTATTTCAATTATCTTATTAATGTTATTTTATAAAGTTAAAACAATTAGCCAATCATTAAATATTTATACGTCCGGTATGAAAAATATGACAGATATTTTAGTTATTTTAGTATTAGCATGGTCTTTAGGAAGTGTATTGGACAAATTAGGAACGGCTAACTACATCGTTCAAGTCATCGATGGCACAATCCCACCTGCTATTGTACCTGCTTTAATATTCCTTGTAGGTGCATGTATGTCTTTCGCAAACGGAACATCTTGGGGAACATTTGCTATTATGTTACCTCTCGCAATTCCATTAGGATATCATTTAGACATTTCGTTAGCAGTTTGTATAGGAGCCGTTATTTCTGGAGGTATCTTTGGGGATCATAGTTCTCCAATATCAGATACGACCATACTATCATCAACAGGTGCTGGTGCTGACCATAAAGATCACAATAAGACCCAAGTACCGATTGCTATATTTAATGGTGTTGTAACAACGATTGCATTACTTATTACAAGTATAATTGATTTTAAATTCACACTTATTTTAGCTATCTTATTCATGATATGTGGCGTCTTTATTATTCATCAAGTTCAGAAATATCGGTATAATCATTAAAAAGAGATGGGATAATTTCCCACCTCTTTTTATTAATTCAATTTAAGCGCTCTAAAAATTTGTTCAGTTTGTTGTTCAATGAGTTTATCACCATTATTCATCGCTTCTTCTAAAGTTATTGGACCATTTGCAATACTAAATGCCGCAGTTAAACCTTGCTCATGAAGTGCTGACAATGGCCTCTCAACTGTACCACCAATTGCGATAACAGGTATTTGATAAGATTTTGCAATTTGTGCAATTCCTGATATGACTTTTCCTCCAGAAGTTTGTCCATCGATTTTACCTTCACCAGTGATAATCAAGTCTATTTCATTTTCTTTAATAATATCTTTAAAATTCACAAAATCTACTACTAGTTCGATACCTCTTTTTAATTCTGCATTTAAGAATGCTAACATGCCGCCTGCTGTTCCACCTGCAGCGCCAGCACCTTCTATATTGCTTATTTCTTTGCCTTTAAATGTCTTAATAACATCTGCAAAATGAATAAGTGACTGATCTAGCCTCTCAACGATTTCTGGTGTGGCACCTTTTTGAGGGCCAAATATATAACTTGAACCTTGTTTACCGACAAATGGATTCGTCACATCGCAAGCAATTTCAAATTTAACATCCTTAATTTGTGGCATAACGTTTGATTCAACTATCGTTTCAATATTATGAATATGTTGTGCACCAAATGGTATATCTACACCATTTTCATCTAGAAATTGATATCCTAATGCTTGTAACAATCCTATACCCGCATCATTTGTAGCACTTCCACCTAAACAAACAATAAAATGTTTAATACCTTTTTCAACAGCATCTTTAATAAGTAATCCTGTACCATAAGTGGTCGTATGTATCGGATTAAGTTCTTCTCGTTTAAGTAAATCAATACCCGAACTCGTTGCTAGTTCGATAATAGCTGTCTTTCCATCGCCAGTTATACCATAACTTGATTGTATAGGTCTTGATAATGGATCTATACTATTAAATTCAACTACTGTTCCTTCAGTAGCTTGCACTAAATTAATCATCGTGCCTTCTCCACCATCTGCCATTGGAAGAAGAAACGTTTTAGTTTCTGAATCTACTGTTAAAATGCCACGTTCTATCGCTTGCGCAGCACTTAGCGCATCTATACTACCTTTAAAGGAATCTGGTGCAATTAATACTTTCATGAATATCGCCACCTTCTTAAGATTTCGTTCTATTTATATGTTACAGAAAAAATGTAAAATTAACAGATTTAATTAATAAAATGGGAAGAATATTGGTAACAGAATCATTGAAACAATGATAGATAAAATAATAAGTGGGATACCCGCAATAGCATAGTCTTTAAACTTAAATCCTCCAAGACCATAAACCATTGTATTAGCAGGCATACCAATTGGTGTCGCAAATGCTAGTGAACCACCGATTACAGTCGCCATCAATACAGCGCTAGGATCAGCCCCCATACCATTTGCTATAGATATACTAATTGGCACTAATAATGCAGTTGTTGCGGTATTGGACATAAAATTCGTCATCGTAGCAGATAACACGAGAATAACAAATAATAATACATAAGGAGAAGGGTCTTTTCCTAAAGTACTTATTAACGTACTGGCAATAACCTTTCCTGCACCAGATACTTGAATAGCATTTGCTAAAGCAAGTGAACCTACAAATAATAATATCGTATTCATATCAATTGATCTCATTGCTTTTTTCTCTGGAATAACTCTGGTTGCTATTAATACTAGAGCACCAATCCATGCAGAAACATGTAACGCAATACCTATTTGCTGTTCAAAAATCATTGCAATAACGGTTAAAATCAATACGCCTAAAGACATAACTTGTTTCCATTTTGGAACCTTTGAATAATCAACTTCTTGAGCATATATTGAATCTTCTTCAAGATCAACTTCTTCTCTTTTTGGTAATAATTTATGTCCAATTAAAGTGAAATATAATATACCGATAATCAGAATTGGTAACCCTACTTTTGCATATTCAAAAAATCCAAACCCATCACCTATTTGTTTAAGTGCTGATTGTGCAATCATATTACCTGGCGCCCAATTAAACTTAAGTTACCACCCATTGCAGCTGCAAAAACTAATGGTAAGAGTAAAGTAGATCTTGAGAAACCGGATTTTGCTGCGATACCAATTACAACTGGTATTAAAACTGCGGCAGTACCTGTATTAGAAAGTACACCTGACATTAAACCAGTTATTAACATAACAGAAATAATTAATTGTTTTTCAGTTTTAGCAAATTTTGTGACGATTCCCCCTATTTTTTGAGCCATTCCCGTTTCGAAAAACGCACCGCCAACAATAAACATGGCCATAAATAATAGTACGTTACTATCGACAAATCCTGCAAAAGCTTCTTCAGGTTTGAGCACGCCTGTTATAACTAACCCTATTGCGACAATCATTGCAGTTACTGCTAACGGTATCTTTTCCCAAGCAAACATAACAATTGCAAATACTAAAAATATTAAAGTAATTATTGAACCGTCCATTCTAAGCACCCCTTATTTCAAAATTTGATAGCGTTTTCATTTCAATCATCATACATTAACGTATACATTAAGTCAATGAATTAGTGAAATATTTTTCTTTTTAAGTTATACATTGACAACAACGTATACATTATTTAATAATGGATGTATCACAAAGAAACAGGAGGTTATGTATCATGTCACAACAAAAAACATTTAAAATCGCTGTCATTCCAGGTGATGGTATTGGTAAAGAAGTTATTAACGAAGGGGTTCGTGTATTAGATCATTTAGCAGAGCAATCCAATAATCAATTTTCATTTGATTTTGATTACTTCCCTTGGGGATGTGAGTACTATTTAGAAAATGGTCGCATGATGGCTGAAGATGGATTAGAAACTTTAAAAGACTATGATGCTATATACTTTGGTGCTGTAGGGTTCCCAAATGTTCCCGACCATATTAGCTTATGGGGATTGAGAATTGCTATATGCCAAGGTTTTGACCAATGGGCAAATATTCGTCCAGTTGAATTTTTACCAGGTGTTGAAAGTAAATTAAATCATCCTGATGTTGAATCTTTAAATTGGGTACTAATCCGTGAGAATTCTGAAGGTGAATATTCAGGTGTTGGTGGTCGTAACTTTACTGGTAGAGGTGAAGGCAATGAAGTAGCCGTTCAATCATCTTTATTTACAGAAAAAGGTTGTGAACGTGTGATTAGATATGCGTTTGAAACTGCAAGAAAGCGTAAACGTAAAAAAGTAACAAGTGTTACTAAAAGTAATGCGCAACAATATGGAATGGTATTATGGGATGATGTATTTAAACGTGTGAGCAAAGAATATCCTGATGTTGAAACTGATCAATGGTTAGTTGATGCTATGGCGGCACACTTTGTGTTACATCCAGAAGATTTAGAAGTCGTAGTTGCATCTAACTTATTAGCAGATATATTATCTGACTTAGGTAGTGCATTAGCAGGCAGTTTAGGTATTGCAGCAAGTGCAAACTTAAACCCAGATCGTCGTTATCCAAGCATGTTTGAATCTGTTCATGGTTCTGCACCGGATATTGCTGGTAAAGGAATCGCAAACCCTATTGGAGCTATTGGTAGTGCAGCATTAATGTTAGATCATTTAGGCTTAAAAGAAGAAGCGAATCAAGTCAATGAAGCTATTAAGAAAGCGACAGGTTCTGGCGCACTTACAATAGACATAGGTGGCAATACATCAACTAAAGAAATGGCAGATTCAATTATTGAGAACTTACATTCAAATGTAAAGCAATAATTTTATTCTTAATCATTTTATATAACCGCACGTCTTTCTGGTATAATGAGGGAAACTCATTTTAAGAAAGACGTGTATTTTTTTGAGGAGGGTGAGATATGTCAGAGGAACATCAAACTGAATATGATTCTTTAAAAGGAAAACTTCTAGACATCGCTAAGCAGTTAGATGAACAGCGATTACCTATTCGTGCTTATCATATATTACGTATCGCGATTAAAAATTTAATACTAGAGCCAGGTCAAACAATTTTAGAAAGGGAAATTGCTGAAGCTTTAGAAATGAGCCGTACGCCTGTTAGAGAAGCTTTAGTAAGATTACAAACTGAAGGATTATTGACTTTAATTCCGAGGCGTGGCTTTCATATCAATCCGATAAAAAAATATGATTTGAAGGAAATCTATGAAATCACTGAAACGTTAGATGGTTTAGCAGTAGAATTAGCGACAACAAAAGTGACAGAAGAAAATATAGCACATTTAAAGCATTTAATTGCATTACAGCAAGAACAACTTGAACAGAATAATTTATACGAATGGTCTATATTAGATGATCAATTTCATGCGGATTTAATTAGTTTTGCAAATAATACACGCTTAAGTAGCGTTATTAATATACATGCAGACCAATTATATAGAGCTAGACTATTTACGATCAATGACCGACCTGCTCCTTATCAATCTATCGTTGAACATAAAGCTATTATTGCATGTATAGAAGCTAAAGATAAGCATGCCGCACGATTAGCTATGCAGTCTCACAGAAAAAGAGCGTGGGGAGAAATTGTTAATTCATTAAATGACTAGATTAAAAAACCATAAACTTTACTCAAAAATTGTTTATGGTTTTTCTTTATACTTTATTTTATTGATGTGTATAAGTTAAATCCCAACCTATACCAAATTGATCGATTACTTTCGCATATGTCTGTCCCCAGAAAGTTTGTCCAAGTTCCATTTGAACTTGTCCACCTTCTTTAAAAATATTATAAACTTCATTAATTTGTTCTTCTGTCTCAAATTCTAACACAATATATATATTGTGTTTCTTATGAAGTGAATCATCGTCATTTGGTATATCAGAAAACATAAATAAATGACCATTAACTTCTAATTGTGCATGTATAATTCTATTAGGATCTTCGGAGGCATCTACACCTGCGTCACCATAAGTTTGTGATTCTCTTACGCTTCCATCTAAGGCTTCACTATAAAACCCTAACGCTTCTTCGCAAGTTCCGTTAAAGTAAAGATAAGGTGTAACTTGTTTAATCACCATGCACCACTCCCCATATTTGATTGTTAATCAAAATAAGTATATAAATGTGCAAAGAGTTTGTCAAATGTTAATAAATTTTACATTTTAAACACAAAACGATTAATTATTATATTTCAGTTATGTTTAATTAAATGATGATTACTTTCTTCTTGTCTACTATATGTGTTATTGACACTCATTTCATTAGTAAGCAACACTAATGCTTCATCACGTTCTCGCTCAAATGTATCTATAAATAAATTCAATTCACGAGCTCGTTCTGGCACGAGTTGTGTAAGCGAAATATTTAATGATGAATACTTCTCCTGTTTATCACATAACTGTTCTGTAAAACTCCAGATTACTCTAAATATATCCATCGTAATATTCGTGCCGTCTTTTAAAGTGTAAGATTTAGAAATTGTATTGGCATTACTTTTCAGTGAAAAAGCAATGGTCTTAACTAATAAATTTCTAGATCTTAATTGTTTCGTTAAACGTTCCACTTGTTGAAGAATGATTTCTTTCATTTCATAATATTGGTATTGTTTTTCAAGCGCGACTTCACATTTAATGTCCGGATTATAAATACTATGTGTTTCACGTACGATATTAGTATCTATACCATTACTGATTAAATTCAATTCCTTACCCATCTTGCCATATAATTGTGTTAATTTATTAACTGGATAGCGTGCTAAATCTCCAACAGTATATAAACCAAGCTCATTTAGTTCCTTTTCTAACCGATCATTTATCCCCCACACTTTATGCAATGGATGTATCGGCCACACTTTATCTCTTATATCGCTATAATTTAATACTCCAATTAATTGATCATGTTGGTAAGACTCATTATCTAAAGCCAACTTGCTTAACAACATGTTTGGTCCAATACCTATATGACAATTTAATTGCGTTTCTTGTTCTATTTCAGTTCGGATCCTTGCAGCAAATTCAATTGGATTATCACAATATTGTTTATAATAATGTGTCACATCAATAAAAATTTCATCTATACGATGTTGTTGGATATCATCTGCATGTACATATTTAAGTAATACTTTATAAATAGCATTTGCATAGTTTATATATTGTTTCATATTTGGATTGATAATAAAGATATCATTTCTATGTGGTATTTCAAATAGTCTTGAACCAGTCTTGATTCCTAATTCTTGTAACGGCTCAGTAGCAGAAATAACGATAGCGCCTTGCCTTTTCGTATCAGAAATAACAGCTAATTTATATTCATTTGGGTTAATACCTTTAGAAACACATGACACATTTGCAAAAAAGTTATGATGACTTAAACATAAAATATATCTCTCTTGGAAATCACTGTAATTGTACATCACATCACCTCCCAGAACATTTGTTTGTACCACTATTATATACGAACACATGTTCTATTTCAAGAGATTTATTTATCTAAATAAAAAAGTCCTACAAAGTATTAACCTGTTATAGGTCAACTTTGTAAGACTTCATTATAAGTTATCGTACTATACTTAATTTTTCTTCGTCATCAGCACCAATTGACTGATCGATATGAACATGTGTCTTTAAAAATATTTCTTCTGGCTCGCCTTTGAATTCAATTTGTTCTAATTTAAATTCAAATTCGTATTCTTGGTGGTCTTTCTTCTTAATCAAGAAGGATTGATTAACTTTATGCTTATGCAATTCATAATCAAATTCCGAAAAATCACTATCCTCATTTTGATTATTGACACGTTCAATAAGAGACAATTCAATATATTTAACTTCTAAATCACATGAACCGCCTTTAAATATTACTTTACCTTTAATGGGCTCTTCTTCATTAAAAGTCATCTTTTCTAAACGCGTATCGATTGTTAGATTACCGACACCTATAGAGGTAAGTAACTTTTCAAACATAATACAAATCCCCCTTAATCTTCATTAAAGATAGTTTAACTCGATTAAACTAAAATTTAAAGTGATTAAAGAGGATTTTTTTAATTATAATTGATATTTTTTTAACAAACGTCAATTTTCAACATAAACTTACTTATATAAACCTAAAGCTTTCGAAGTTGATGTATTAATTTCATTAAATAATTCTGGATTATCAGATAAATTTGTTCTAAATGAAGGTATCATTTGTTTAATTTTATCTTCCCAGTTTACAAATTCATTAGGGAAACATTTTTCAAGTAACTGCAACATAACGTGTACAGCAGTAGAAGCACCTGGAGATGCACCTAATAACGCAGAAATAGAGCCATCTTCACTTGTTACAAGTTCAGTACCAAATTGTAATGTACCCTTTCCTCCTTCTTTTGTATCTTTAATGACTTGTACACGTTGACCAGCGATTACGATATCCCAATCTTCTAACTTAGCAGTCGGTATAAATTCTTTTAGTTCTTCTAAACGCTTTTCATCTGACAATAAGACTTGTTCTACTAAATATTTCGTTAATCCCATTTCTTTTAAACCAGCTGATAACATCGTAAAGATATTATTCGGTTTCACTGAGCCAAATAAATCTAAGTTAGAGCCAGTTTTCAAGAATTTAGGTGAGAATCCAGCAAATGGTCCAAATAATAATGAACGTTTACCTTCAATATATCTAGTATCTAAATGTGGCACAGACATTGGTGGCGCGCCAACTTTTGCTTTACCGTATACTTTAGCATCGTGTTTAGCAATAATATCTTCGTTATTACATACCATAAATAAACCACTAACTGGGAAACCTCCAATATTAGAAGCTTCCTTAATGCCTGTCTTTTGTAAAAGTGGTAAACTACCGCCACCAGCACCGATAAACACAAATTGAGTATTGTGATATTCAACCTTTTTAGTTTCGGCATTATAGATCTTTAATTGCCATGAATTGTCTTCATTTCTTCGAATATTCTGAACAGAATGATTATAATTTAACTCAACACCCTGATCTTTTAAGTCACTTAATAATGAGCGCGTTAAATTCCCAAAGTTTACATCCGTACCAGATTCAATTTTAGTTGCGGCAATTGTTTCATCTTTCGAACGCCCTTCCATCATAAGTGGCATCCAATGCTTTAACGTCTCAAGATTATCCGTAAATGTCATACCATTGAATAATGGATTTTTTGATAATGCATCACATCTATTTTTCAAAAATTGTACATTTTTGTCTCCATACACAAAACTCATATGTGGTACAGGACGAATAAATGATTGTGGATCTGTTAAACTACCTTTGTTTACTAAATATGTCCAAAATTGCTTTGATAATTGAAATTGTTCATTTATTTGAATAGCTTTATCAATATTAACTGAACCATCCGCCTCTTCTTTAGTATAATTCAATTCACATAATGCTGAATGTCCAGTTCCAGCGTTATTCCATTCATTAGAACTTTCTTCAGCAGGTTTTGATAATTTTTCAAATAATTTAATTTCTAAGTTTGGTGATAATTCTTTAAGCATTGTACCTAAAGTAGCACTCATAATGCCTCCACCAATTAATATTACATCTGTTTTCTTATGTAAAGCATTCATAATTAACTACAGAGCCCCTTTCAATATTAACCATTTCGACTAAATATATGTCCATAAAAAATATACAAATGAATAATTTGTATGAATTAATCTATGTATTACTACTATTATAAACCTTATACTTTCATTTAAAAAGTGACAACAAGCGCACAATGTGTAATAAGTTAATTTTATTATTAAGTTACATTAAAATAGTCGAGAATTAGTATAACTTAATTAATATATCTATATAAATAGTATAACAGATTACCTAAATGATGGTTTAAAAAATTTCAATTAACATTTATAGTTTACATAATATTATTATGATATTTAAATAAAGATACTTATATTATAATGAATTTGGGTATTATAGTGGTATAATCAAAACAAAAATATTTTAAAGGAGTTTTTTATGAAAGCTTTCATTAATTTACTTAAAAAAGGAAGCAAATCTTCGCTTTCTGCTGCAGTCGTTAACTTTATTTTAGGTTGTTTAAAGTTATTCGCTTTTATCTTTACAGGAAACATCGCTATGTTTGCAGAAATGATGCACTCTTTCGGTGATGCAGCAAACCAACTTTTTGTATTTTTAGGATCAGCATTTTCTAAAAGAAGTCCAAATGAGAAGTTTCCTCTTGGATACGGAAGATTAATTAACCTCGTCTGTTTAATAGCAGTTATTATTGTAGGTATTTTATCTTATGAGACAGTTAAAGAAGGTTTTCACCATATTGTTCATCCCAATGAAACTGGCGGACCAATATTATTCTTCTGGATTAATATCGCTGTTCTAGGTATCGGTATTATTTTAGAAGGTACTGTATTAAGAAAAGCTGGTAAAGAAATCTTGGAAGAAGCTGGTGAAAGCAGTAAAGGATTACTGACACCATTTACTAAAAGTTATTTAATGATTGGTAAAGCTAAACCTGCAACAAAATTAGTATTCATGGAAGATACTGTTGCAACTGGTGGTGGTATTATTGCCGTTCTTTCAATCATTATCGCAAGATTAACAGGATTGGGTATGTTAGAAGGTATTGCTTCAGTCATCATTGGTGTGATGATGTTTGTAGTTGTGGGTATTATCTTCATTGAAAATGCTCAAGGCGTTCTTGGTATTGCAGATCATGAATCTGAAATACATGCTTCACGTGTCATATTAGATGATAAAGCAATTAGTGATATTAAAAGACTCGCTGTTATTAAAGAAGGTGAAGCACTTCATATAGAATGTTTATTAGAAGTTAATCACAATTATACACTTAAAGAGTTGTCAGATATCAGAAAACGGATTATATTAAAATTGTTAGACTTATCTCATGTTGAAGATGTGAACATTGAATTCATAGAAGATGATGGTCAAACAGACTGGAATGGAGATAGTGGTCCTTCAGCAAATATTCAATATAATAAGGAGCGTTTATAATGCCAATCGTAAACATTAAATTAATTGAAGGTAGATCTGATGAACAATTGAAAGGTCTTGTAAAAGATGTTACAGAAGCTGTTCATCAAAATGCAAAAGCACCAAAAGAAAATATTCATGTGATTATTGAAGAAATGAAACCTGAACACTATGGTGTTGCTGGTACTCGTAAATCTGATTCATAAGAACTATATCAATATAAAAAGCAATAAATGGTCAAAATGACCATTTATTGCTTTTTTAGTTTCCTCAATGATTAATCGTTAAGAAATTTTTTAATTGCTTCTTTATTTTTTTCTTTGTCGATTTTTAATACTGCCCCATTTTCAATATCATTCTCATTTGTATAAGAACCTTTAACAGGGACT
Source organism: Mammaliicoccus sp. B-M6 (assembly GCF_022386965.1). NCBI lineage: Bacteria > Bacillati > Bacillota > Bacilli > Caryophanales > Staphylococcaceae > Mammaliicoccus > Mammaliicoccus sp. B-M6. The sequence goes on along the minus strand of NZ_JAJNHJ010000017.1, from coordinate 36,689 downwards.
GTTAACGTCTTAATATCTTTATCGCCTCTAGCTAAGAAGCTAGCTCCCGTTTTGTAAATTGTTTGATCATCTAAATTGGTATTAACATAACCTCTAGCAATACCAGCTAATTTCGGTGCTTTAACAACTGAATCCACACTCATCAATTCTGATTTTAATGCAGTCATAACTTGTTGTTGTCTTCTAACACGACCAAAGTCACCTTCTTCATCATGTCTAAAGCGCGCATAACCTAATAATTCTTTCCCGTTTAAATTATGTTGCCCTTGTTTTAAAGAAACACCAATTTTTGCAGACATATCTTTTTCAACATCGATTGGAACGCCTTTAGGTGCAATTTCATCGACCATTTCTTCAAATCCATCAAAATCGATAATTGCATAGTATTCCGGATCAATATCAAGGTTCTTCTTCAATGTCTTACGTAATAATTCAGGTCCGCCTAATGAATATGCAGTATTAATCTTATAATTACGATAGCCACCTGGGATTTCTGAATAAATATCTCTCATGACTGATACTATTTTGAGATCTTTTTTCAAGTAATCATATTGAACAATCATAATTGAGTCTGTTCTAGGTTGTGAATTATCTACTTTGCGGTCCTCACCTAATACGAGCACATTTACTTTACCATCATTCCGCGTTGTACTATTGAATTTATGTAATTGCTGCTTTTTACCGTTATCTGATGAAACTTTCAAACCAGATTTATAAGAAGCATTAATATAAAATCCAAGTCCAATTAAAAGTAAGATTATACCTAAGAAAATAAAAGGTCTTTTTTTAATTCTACGCTTTTTTCTTCTTGTAGGTATATTCGTTTGACGATTATCTTCAGTTTCTGATTGATTATGCGAAGTCATTGTTACCAACCTTTTATCTTCAAAATTGAGTCTAATTATATTATAATGAGACTCATACATTAAGTTAACCAATTTATATACTAAAAATCAAGAAAAATTGCAAAGCTAACTTAAAAATAAGACTTGAGACTGAATAAAGGATGGTAAAAATATCATGAATATGAATAAAGCGTATTTTGCAGGAGGATGCTTTTGGTGTATGGTTAAGCCATTTGACCAATATGAAGGAATAGATAAAGTGACTTCAGGTTATATGGGTGGAACAACTGAAAATCCAACATACGAAGAAGTAAAAAAAGGTGATACCGGACATTATGAAGTTGTCGAAATCCAATATGATGTAGCTTTATTCTCATATAATAGACTGCTAGAAATATATTTTGCAATTATTGACCCTACTGATGCTAATGGACAATTCCAAGACAGAGGTACACAATATGAAACAGCTATTTTCTATACAAATGCTGATCAAAAGAAACTTGCTGAACAGTATATCGAACAACTCAATAAAGAATTACCAAAAGGAAAATCAGTCGTTACAAAACTATTACCATATAAGCCTTTTTACAAAGCTGAAGATTATCATCAAGATTTTTATAAGAAGAATCCTGAAAGATATCAAGAAGAACAAACAATTAGACAAAGTTTAAAATAAACAAGTATAGCATAACAGTATCGTATACAATTATGCTATACTGTTATTTTTATATAACATCTATCAGTATTTAAGATATAAAAGGAGAACATTATGGAACAATGGATTACTGATTATATGACGCATTATGGATATATCGGTGTCTTCATACTCGTATTTTTAGAATATGTTATACACCCCTTCCCTTCTGAAATCATATTAACATTTGCTGGATTCATGACTTCACAGTCAGAGTTGAATATCATAATTGTATGTTTACTTACAATTTTAGGTGCTGTACTCGGAGCACTTGTATTATATAGTATCGGTGCTCTTATAGGTGAAGAACGTTTATATAAATTTATACATAAACGTGGCAAATATATAGGTATCAAAACACAAGACTTAGATAAGACTATACAATGGTTAGATAAATATGGACATTGGGCTATCTTCTTAGGACGCTTTATCCCAATCGTTAGAACACTCATTTCATTACCAGCCGGTATAACTAAAATGAACTTACCCGTATTTATACTTTTAACAGCAATCGGCACAGGTATGTGGAATATATTTCTAATTATGCTCGGTAAAATGTTAGGCAATCATTGGCATCAAATTCTCGTATATGTAGGTATGTATTCTAAAGTGTTTATTGTAATTATCGCAATAGCAGTACTATACGTCTTATACTTATGGTATAAACGCATTAAAGAAACACGTGTTAATTAAATAAAAAACAAAACTTTCATAACACCTTTTTTAAGGAATGGTTATGAAAGTTTTTTTGTATTATAAACAACAAATTTATTACTACTAGTATTAGTTATTCAATCTATTTTTCCTTTTTCATATTTCTTCCCATATATATTTTTGCTTCTTGAATAAATAAATCAATGAGATTGTTATCCCAATTTTTCTTCTTTGTTAAAGCAAATGAATAAAAAGTAGGAAATTGCTCATTTCCCTCTATGATTTTCAGCCTATTTGAATTTATTTCTTTCTCTACAGTTCTATATGGCAATACACTAAATCCCATATCATCTATTAAAAATGTCTTAATTGCATCTATACTCCATAATTCTGTTCTTTTAGAAACTTCCTTTAAGTTACTACTTAAAAAATCTTCAAACATCGTGCAATAAGTACTGTCTTTTTCATTTATTACAAAATGATTATATCTTCTACTACTTAACAACTCATCTAATGTATCTGGAGCAGAATGATGTGCCACAATAACAATTTCATCATCACTTAATTTATGTTTTTTTATTGCATTATTTTGGATTCCAGTATTAATCACAAAAGCTATATCTACTTCACCATTAATTAGTAATGCTTGATTTTTGCTACAAGTATTATTGAGTAAATCAAATTCTGTATTTGGAAATTTTTCTAAAAAAATTTTTATAACTTCACTTAACCCTGTTGTTACTAATGATTCAGGTGCTGCTATTTTTAATTTATTAGTCATGTCCTCATTCGATAATTTAATAATTTGATCGTGTGTCGAAATATAGTCATTAACTAAAGGTAATATTTTTAAAAGAAACTCACTTTCAATCAATTTTCTGTTTGAGTATATAAATAATTCATTCTTCAATTCTGATTCTAACTGATTAATTTGTTGAGATACATTTGATTGCGTATAGTTTAGTAATTCTGCTGTTCTTGTATAACTCTTCGTTTCTATAAGTGTCTTTAAAATTTTTAACTGCTTTATATTCATTCAATCACCCATTAATTTTATTAATGCATTAATAATAACATTAATTTCACTTATAACCAAAAAGACATTAAAATTTATATAGAGGTGAAGAACATGTCTGCGTTTTTAATTTATGTTTTTGTAACATCTATTACGCCAGGTCCAAGTAATATTTTTATTATGAATTCTACAAAGAAACATGGTTTATTAGGTGCAAAAAAATTTATACTTGGTATATTAGCAGGTTTTTTATTTTTAGCTATTTTAGCTTCTATTTGTTTATACTTATTTGATGAATATATTGAAGCAGTTGAACAAACACTGAAAATATTTGGTTTTATATATTTATTGTATCTATCCTATAAAACGTTTACTGCTAGTAAAAACGATGAAATTGGTGATGTATTTTCTACTTTTAAAGCTGGATTTTTATTACAAATTTTAAATATGAAAACATTATTATTTTATATCACGTTACTAGGTGTCTTTATTATCCCTAATTCCAATTACAAACCATTTGTATATATGGTACTAACAATTATTATTGGTTGGACTTGCCTTATTGTATGGGGCGTATTAGGACACTACTTAAAAAGATACCTCAATAAATATCATTATATTTTCAATACTGTTATGTCATTATTAATACTTTATTCTGCATTTAGTATTTTCTATTAATGAATAAAAGTGAGATTTAACTAAAAAACATAATGTGCAATATCATTTTCTGGAATACGAGAGCGCTTATTTTTTTTGTATAAAATTGGAAATTTGGAACGATTTTGTATAGTGCTGACGCCTGAGGGAATAGTATGAGTGAGAGACTACAGGCTCGAACCATACCCTAGGCAAGCATGCACGAACAAAATCGTAGATTATAAAAAATAACACCTCATTTTATACTGAATAAATCAGTGGTATGAGGTGTTATTTAATTTAAGTTAGGAATTATCTCACAGACTCTTTTTATTTATGATTAATTGTTAAAGATACTCTTATTAAATTCCATAATAATGAACTATATTTACGATATACTAAATATCTTGGTTCCCAATCTGGATAAAATTTTTGTTTATAATTCCGTAATCCTTGGAAGCTATATAATCCATTCATATTTTCAAATACTTTTGCTGCAAATTTTTCTCTTAAATATGCATATTGATTATGTCCTACATTAGATAATGTAGCCATTCCCATATTAAATTGTTTATAGCCTTGTTCTTGTGCCCATAATAACATATGGATATATAAAGCATCCATCATTGGTAAATCAACTTCTTTGTTCCATCTTATTAAGTCCACTGAAATTGAATCATTATAGTTCGTATACATTAATGAACAGAAACCTACTATTTCTTTGCTGTCATTTCTTATAACTGCAATAGGTGCTTTATTTAAATAATCTTCATCAAATGATCCAACTGAGAAACTCATTTCTCTCTTGTCACCTAACCAGCCATCACTAATAGATTTCAATATGTTGATATCATCTTGTGCATATGGTGCTTCTATTATGTCGAATTGATAGCCTTCTGATGCCATTTTATTATGAGTTGCACGCATACCACGTTTTTTCTTTCCTGATAAACTGAATGTTTCGAGGTCTATGAGTGCTTCTTCACCTAATTTGAAAAAGACATTTCCATAATCATGATATAAAGATAGTAATTTACTTTGTACTTGATAGAAAATAATATCATGCCCTAAAAAATGCATTTGATCATAAAATTCTTTTAATACGGCATGATATTTATCCGAGTTACCGACTGGATCTCCTAACACGATAACTGCATTCATCGTATGTCGATACATAATAAAGACATCTTCATCTTTATTAACATAAAATGATTTATCTCCTGTAAATGCTAAGTGACTCACATATGAACCTTGATTTTGATCGATAATGGATTGTATTGTTTCATAACTGGCATTTGTATATAAACTTTTTTGGAATTTTTTTGAAAGTATATATGTTATGCACATACCGATTAAACACAATATCGCAAGTGCAATCAAGAACATTGTAAACACGGCATATTTATCAAATTTAGTAACTTCATGTGGATATAAATTTAAATAATTTTTAGTAACAATTCTATTGAAGATAAACATTGTTAAAATTAATACACCACTTAAAACAATTTTCATAGGTGTTACTATCTTTTTGACAACGAGTGCATTTTTGTAACCGATAAATAATAATACTAAAAGTATCGCTAACCATAAAAATGCTATGATTGTACTATTTGTTAATATGGATACGACTAACATCACGATGACAGAAATAATGCTCATAAGAATCGATCGCATCGTACCAGACATTACACCTTTGGCACAAATCAGTAACATGAGTGTAGCAGCTGTATGTAATGCTAATAAGATTGAATAAAAAGTATAATGATGTGAGTAAATTGCATCATATAAGATTAATATGTGATTAAAATAAAGCACAAAGCCTGTAATACCTGATAATAAACCTAGTGCTAATGTTGGTACTTTAGTCATAAAGTCACTTTGAACAGACTTGATAAACGATGTTGTATCAACTGCCGGTGTATAGAATTTACTTTCTTCGATGTATTTTTTAGCGATACTACCAAATTCAAATGTAGATAAACCAAGTGCGATTATGAATGGGAAGAAATAATAAGCAACTCTATAAAGTAACAACGCTAATAATACTTTTTCTTCAGGTACACCAAGCGACTTAATACCTAATAAGATCACTAAATCAAATGCACCAAATCCCCCGGGTATCATACTAATTAATCCTGATAAGGCAGCAACTACAAATATCCCGACTAAGTGTGAAAAGTCTACGTGAATATGTAATGCTTTTAAAATGACAAATAATAAGTAGCTCGCAGCAATCCATTCGAGTGCAGATACAATTGTAAATTTAAAACCAAGTAATCTATCTCGACTTATAGATGGTTTCAAATACGACACAGCTATAAATAATGGAAGAAACAAGCTGCCAATATATATGACAATTTTAGCCCATGAAATATCAGCTAGTAATGCATCCGCATTAAAAACACTAAATACAATAAATGCACATAATAAACTTAAACCACTTAACATGGATAACAATAATAATGAAACACTTTTAACTAAATCTTTCTTATCTTCAACGTCATTTCTATAAGAGTAAATTCTTAAACCAGCACCTATTAAGCCACCAAAGCCTAAAATACTGTTAAATGTATTGATAATATAGCTAATGGATAAAACTTTGTGTATCGGTAAACTGATTTTTAAAGATTGTTTTAACATCATGTCATATAGTGATAAAACAGAAACGGAAAGTACACCTAATATAATGATGCCTACAAAATAAAATGTATTCATTTCTCTAAAAAGAACGATTGTCTTTTTAAAGTCGATTTTCCCTAATTCATTATGTAATACAAATACTACGATGCATAATACGATACATATAAATAGAACCTTTAATATTGGCAAAATTTTCTTTCGATTTAATAGTCTCATATTCCAACCTTCTTTTATTTTGTAATACTCCCAAATAATACCATATAAATATATAAATTAAAATGTTTAAAAAAGACTGCCATTAAGCTTCAAAAGTTAAAGGCAGTCTATCTTTATTGTTTATTCTTTTTCGTATACAACTTCTTCATCTTTAAACTCGTATGGACCTGAGTCATCTTGATAATACTTATTATAACGACGTTTAAATAATGTGAAGAGATGTGTCACAGCTACTTTAATAATAGCATAAGCTGGAATACCTAAAATAACACCAAGTATACCTGCTAAATTACCTGCACATAACAATACAAAGATGATTGTTAAAGGATGAATTTGCATTGTTTTCCCCATAATATTCGGTGAAATAAAATGTCCTTCTAAAAATTGAACTGCAGCCCAAACGATTGCAAGTTTCAATAACATAAATGGTGAATCAATTGCCGCTAAAATAATTGCTGGTGAAATAGCAATTATTGGACCTAAATACGGTACAACACTTGTTACAGCAGCAATACTTGCTAAAGTTAGTGCATAGTCTAATCCAATGATTGAATAACCAATAAATAGTAATACACCAATACAGAAAGCAACAATCATTTGACCTTGAATATAAGAACCAACTTGTACATTCATCTTATCAATTAAATCATGAGTATCTTTTCTGAATTTTGGTGGCATTAATCTAATAAAGTAATTTCTAAACTTTGCACCATCTTTAAGTAAGAAGAATAATACAAATGGGAATGTAATAATGATCACAACAACATGTGTAATTGTAGATACAAATGATTGGAACTTATTACTGAAATCCCCTACTGAATTAGATATTTTCTTTGGAATATCACTAAAGTTTTGTTGGAACCAATTTTGAGCTTGTGTATAGTAATCCGCTACAAATGAATTTTGAGAAAGCTCTTTTAATTTATCACTAAATTCATCGAAATATGTAGGTAAATTTTTAGATAAACTTTCAACTTGATGTTGCACAACAGGTATTAATAACGTCACAATTAGTGTAAATGCTGCGATAATTACACATAATAATATGATGATACCCCATAATCTAGAGATGTTAAACCTTTCCATAAAATTAATTAAAGGATTAAACAAATAGAATGCAACAAACGCAACAATAATTGGGCCAATTAAAGTTGTCGTAATCGTAACGATAGGTTCAAAAATAAATGAAACATGTTGGAAAATAAATATTGTTAACCCTATCAGTATCAATAATCCTAAAATGAAATAAATATCACGTCCACCGAAAAACTGCATAAAACGTGTTGTTTTATTAAAAGAATTATTGGAATGCTTTTCTTTTTCCAAAATAAGCCCTCCTCTTAAAGATTTATAATCTATTATACCCTAATCGTTTCACTTTAAAAACAAAAATTTACATTTATAGTTTACATAATAATATTATAATTATTTTTAGAGTATAAAAAGAAGATACACCATGAAGATGTATCTTCTTAACTATAAAACTCTTATTTAACGACTAATATTTTATCGCCTTGTTCAACAGAACCTGTTGTTAGTACTTCTAACGAAGCATCACCAAGGTTTGTAACAACAATTGGTGTAACAGTACTATCAGCATTTTCTTTAATGAAGTCTAAATCTACTTTCATTAACGGTTGACCTTTAACGATATCTGTATCAGCTTCCGCTAAAATTTCAAATCCTTTACCTTCTAATTTAACTGTTTCTAAACCGAAGTGGATTAATAATTCAACACCGTCATTAGATTCTAAACCGATTGCATGTTTTGTAGGGAATGTCATTTTCAATTTACCATCAAATGGTGCAACAACTTCACCAGTTTCAGGAATAATTGCAACGCCATCACCCATCATTTTTTCAGAGAATACTTTATCTGGTACTTCAGAGATATTAACAACTTCACCTTTAATTGGTGCATAAATTGTTGCGCCACCTTCAGCTAAAATAGCAGCACTTTCTTGATCGCCTTCCTCAGTAACAGTTGTTTCATCAGGTTTCGTAATTTCTCCTGAAATGATACGTGCCATATCGTGTTTAATTTGATCTGATTTAGGTCCAAAAATAGCTTGAATATTGTTACCAACTTCAAGTACACCTGATGCACCTAAACTTTTCAGTTCATCTTTGTTTACTTCAGATTTATTTAATACCTCAACACGTAATCGCGTAATACAAGCATCTAAATGTTTGATGTTTTCTTTACCACCCATCGCATCTAATACATCGAATGGAAGTTCAGCTACTGAACTATTGCGTGTTTCAGATTCTTTATCTTCACGACCAGGTGTTTTTAAGTTAAATTTCTTAATCGCAAATGTGAATAAGAAGTAATAAACTAACGCATAAATAATACCTACTGGAATAACAAGTAGTGCATTAGTACGATCCCAGTTTAATAATCCGTATAAGACGTAATCGATAAATCCACCAGAGAATGTCATACCGATTTGGATATGTAGAAGATGCATCACTAAGAATGATGTACCTGCTAAAATAACATGAATACCGTATAATACTGGTGCTACGAATAAGAATGAGAATTCTAACGGTTCAGTAATACCTGTTAAGAATGATGTTAAACCTGCAGATAACATTAAACCACCGACAACTTTTTTACGCTCTGGACGAGCTTGACGATAGATTGCATATGCTGCAGCTGGTAAACCAAACATCATAAATGGATATTTACCAGTTGTGAATGCACCAGCAGTAAATGGTACACCGTCTTTAACTTGTGCCATGAATATTCTTTGGTCACCACGAACTAATTCACCAGCAGAATTTACATAGTTACCAAATTCGAACCAGAATGGTGAGTAGAAAATGTGATGCAATCCAAATGGAATTAAAGCACGTTCAATAATACCAAATATAAATGTCGTTAAAGCTAAGTTCTTATCTAATAAGAATGTAGATAAGTTGTTTAAGCCATCTTGAATTGGTGGCCATGCAAATGAAAGAATAATACCTGCAATAATAGCAACTACAGATGTGATAATTGGTACGAATCTTTTACCAGCAAAGAATCCTAAGAATGGTGGTAAGTTGATATTATAATATTTGTTGTAACACCATGCTGCAAGAGCACCCATTATAATACCACCAAACACCCCTGTTTGAAGTGTTGGAATACCAAGAACTAATGCGTTTGCTGGATCTTTAGCAGTTTGTCCTAAAGTTTTAGCGCCTTCAGCGTAGCTATAAATATCATCAATTGAAATACCTTTAACAACACCCATTGTTGTATTCATAATAAGGTAACCAACTAATGCTGCTAATGCTGCAACACCATCTCCTCCAGCTAAGCCTAATGCAGTCCCGAGTGCGAATAGCAATGGTAAATTATCAAAGATAATTTGACCAGATGATTCCATTACTGAAGCTATCATGACAATAACATCAGATTTTAACCAAGGTGCAATTTCAACGAATTGATCGTTTTGCATTGCATTACCAAACGCAAGTAAAATACCTGCTGCTGGTAAAATCGCAACTGGTAACATTAATGCTTTACCAATACGTTGCAATTGTCCAAAGAACTTTTTAAACATAATTAATACCCTCCTAATTGTTTAACTTTATAAATCACGGCATGAAAAAAGGCATGAGCAAAAAAACTTACCATTACAGTAAAGTCTATTTGCTCATGCCTGATCGTATCAGTAACACGCAATTTATAAGTTATTATTAAAGTGTTGAATGTGCATCGTTAAATATGCCAATTCAGATTGATATACTGGCTTCTTCAACTGTGTTTGCATCATCTTCACTATCTTTACAGAAATATTATAGCACAATGGATATTGCGCTTTCAATAGTGTTTCGATATTAGTTGCATCTGGAATTCGTTCATCTGCCAATACTCTTTGAATCGCAAAGTGAAGGTGCCGAACAAAACGACTATAATTAATACTATTTTTGTTAATATCAACTTCTAGGCCTTCTTCTATTATAATGATTGCTTTTTGAATAATCGCTTTTATATTGTGTATATCATGAATTGAATGGTTTACTTCAGCAGAGTGGATATGTAATGCAATAAATCCAGCTTCTGATTCAATAAACTGTAAGTTTAATTTTTCATTTAATGCTTTAACAGCTTTTTCTGCTATTTGATATTCTCTCGGATAAAGCAGTTCAGTCTCTTTTAAAAAAGGATTATGAACATGTATACCTTCTTTAATACGTTTGATCGCAAATAACATATGGTCTGTTAAAGATATTAGCGTCTTTTCACTAACACTTCCACCTAACTGTTTATCGATACCATTTACAACTTCTAATACAATATTAAACACTTCATTATTAGTACCATCTATTAATTGCTTATATTTATTTTTATCATTTTCAGATTCTAATAAATATACCTTTTCGATTAAATCTGTATTAATTTCTTCGCCTTGTTTTTTTCCGAAACCAATCCCCTTACCAACTAATATAACTTCTTTATCATAATAATTAGCAATTAACACATTATTGTTTAATGCCTTTTCGATAATGTATTTTCCCATATATTAAACCTCATTCTGAAGACCTATTACATATTATACATTTGATGATAATATAATGATAGATATATTTTATATCAATAAATACGAGGATGTGCAAACATATGAAAAAGACGAAACTATATATAATAAGTGTTCTTGCTGTTTTATTATTATCTACAATTTTATATCCGAAACATCAAGCCCATGCGGTAACTGAAGAGGCTTGGGATAATGCCGTTACTGTTTATGGTGCAGCATTACAAAACAATTCAAGTGCTAAAGATACAACTTCTAACTTATTAGGCACTAAAAACAGTGACAAGACAACTTACGTTACGGCTGATGACTTAAATAAATACTTAAATATGCAATCATCAAATGATGTCTTAAAATCAAGTATCCGTATTACAAAGACTTCTAAAGGCAGTGGTCTTAACTTAACGATTAATCAAGACCAAGGTCAAATTACAAAAGTAACTAAAGACACATATAAAAATGCTTTAATGACAGCAGGTATTCAAGATGCTGATGTGACAATTGCATCAAGTGAAGATGTAACTGGCGAAAGTGCCTTAGCTGGTGTATACAAAGCATTTGAAGAACAAGGTGAAGAAGTAGATTCAAGCAGAACACAAGTCGCTCAAGAAGAATTATCTACAATTAACCAAATAACTGAAGAAAATAAAGGTCAAGAAGGATTTTCACAATCACAATTAAACAAAACGATTGCAGAATCAAAACAAGCTGTTGCAGAAAAATCAGGTAATGTAACAATCAATGAAATTACAAATATCGTCAATCAAAAGATTGAAGACAATGGTTTAACAAATGTTATTAATGATAACCAAATTAATATGATTGTTAATGTTATTGATAAAGCACAAAAAGACGGTGTCTTTAGCGGTGAAAATGCAAAAGACTTTATTAATAACTCAAAAGATTATGTTAATGATTTAGTTAAATCTGATGAATTTAAAGATGCAAAGAAAAAAGCTGAAGACTTAGGAAACAATATTAAAGACAAACTTCAAGACGAAGGTTTCTGGGATAAACTTGTAAATGCTATTAAAGATATCTTCAATTCAATTGCAAACTTATTTAAATAAATTGAAAACGCCATGGGCTAGTGCCCATGGCGTTTTTCTTATATTATTTATCTTCGTCTTTATCATCATCTTTAATAATGTCGAAAGTATCTTCTTTAGGTTCTTCATACTTTGTATTTGCTTCAGATGATTGTTCTGTTGTTTCTTTTTTGCTTAATGTTGCATAAGGGTTATCGCCCCATGCTTCGATATTATTATAGTTAACTTTTAAGTTTTCAATTTTAAATACTGGGTTTAACTTACGCTTTCTTTGTGCACGATAATCTTTAGCAACTTCAAATACAACTGTTGCAAGTCCGAATAGTGCTACGATATTGATGATTGCCATTAATCCCATAAATAAGTCTGCTGTATCCCATACTGTTTGTACTTGTACAACTGATCCTACAAATACCATAGCTACTACTAATGCTCTAAAGATAAACATTACGATTTTATTTTTAGTTAAGTATTCAATATTTGATTGACCGTAGTAATAGTTACCAATAATTGAAGAGAATGCGAACATAAATACAGCTAATGTTAAGAATATACCACCGAATTCACCTACATGTGTTGTAAGTGCTTGTTGCGTTACAGCCACACCTTGAGGCGCATCTGCTCCAAATTGTAAATCAGTATAAAGTAATAACATGATTGCTGTTGCTGAACAGATAATCATAGTATCAAAGAATACACCTAACGCTTGGATTAAACCTTGTTTAACTGGGTGACTTACAGCTGCTGTTGCTGCTGCGTTTGCTGCAGAACCCATACCAGCTTCATTGGAGAACAAGCCACGTTTAATACCTTGCATAATTGCAAATCCCATTGCCCCACCAAATGCAGGATGTAAACCAAATGCACTTCTTACGATATTTTGAATCATTGGCCAAATTTGATCAACATTCATAAATAAGATATAACCAACTAAACCGATATATCCAACTGCCATAATTGGCACGATAAATGAAGATACTGTTGCGATACTTCTTACACCACCAAAGATAACTAATGCTGTAATAATAGCCAAGATAATTCCAGTTATCACATTTGAAAATTCATACTGTTCATTTAAAGAAGCTGCAATCGTATTAGATTGAACTGTGTTAAATACAAAGGCAAACGTTACTGTTATAAGTATTGCAAACACAACACCAAGCCATTTCTGACCTAAACCACGTTCTATGTAATAAGCTGGTCCACCGCGGAAGCCACCTTCTTTATCTTTAACTTTATATACTTGTGCTAATGTTGCTTCAAAGAACGCACTTGCTGCACCAATGAATGCAATAACCCACATCCAAAATACTGCACCTGGGCCACCTAGTACAATTGCTGTTGCAACACCTGCGATATTACCAGTACCAACACGAGAAGCAGCACTTATAGCAAATGCTTGGAAAGAAGATATACCTTTTCTTCCATCTTCTAATGTTTCAGGTTTTTCGAAAATGACTCTAAACATTTCTGGTAGCCATCTAAGTTGTACTACTCTAGAACTTATTGTAAAGAATACACCAGCTAGTAGTAATAGGAAAATTAAGTTTTGAGTCCAAATTAAATCATTACCCCATTGGACAAAATTATGAAACCAATCTGGGATATAACTATCAAAATCTTTCAAATAAATCCCTCAATTCTAATAATATAGTCATAATAAATTGCTATCATGATTTTACCATGTGCCATTCATTATGACTATATTTTTTTAATCTATAGATTTTTCTTCAAAATATGCATCAATAACTTGACCAAAGTCATTCTCGTCAACAACAAATCGACCATTTGTGTATCGTTCACTAAAGTTAAAGTCTTTAGTATTCACTTTGACTTGATCTTTTTCTGAAATCATGACACATGTTTCATCTTCTGCTATTGTTCTAGCAAATATGATTCTATGCGCTTTAGATTTTAGTTCTTTCAAGATCATTAAACCACGTTGAGATCTTTTAGCAGGTACAAATTGTTCTGCTTTCATCCTTTTAACTGAACCACGATCTGTCACAATAAACACGGATTGATCATTTGGTAATTTATCAGTCATCACAACTTTATCATTATCTTTCAAGTTGATAGATTTAACACCAGCTGCTTTTAAACCAATGTCGGATAACTCATCCGTATCATAAGTTAAGCTCATACCTTTTTCAGTAATCACTGTTATAAGTTCATCATTTACTATTTTCAGTACGGAAACAACTTCATCGTCACCTTTAAGTTTAATGGCAACGAGTGGTTTTGTAATTCTGCTCGCTTTAAATTTATCATTTGTAGACTTTTTGATCATGCCGTTTTTCGTCGCGATAATATAATTAGACGATGGCTTGAAATCTGTTTCTTTATTTACAGAAATGACACGTTCGTCATCATCAATTGGAATCATTTGTGAAATATGTTTACCAAGATCTTTCCACTTTAAGTCTACAATTTCATGTACAGGTATAAATAAGTAATTACCTTTATTTGTGAATACAATTAAAGTATCTTGCGTATTCATTTTTTCGTGCATTAATAAGTAGTCACCGTCTTTAAGCCCTACTTCTTCAACACCACTTGCGATATAACTTCTATTAGAAGTACGTTTAATGTATCCATCATGCGTAACAGAAACAATAGTTTCTTCACTTGGAACTAAAATTTCTTTTTCAATTTTTATTTCTTCGATTTTTTCTTCGATTTCAGTTAAACGTTCATCAGCAAATTCTTTTCGAACTGCTCTAAGTTCATTCTTAATTACTTTAAATAATGATTTTTCATTTTCTAAAATATCTTTTAAGCGTTCGATAGTTTGTTTAAGTTCATCAAATTCATTTTCTAAAGAAACAATATCTGTATTTGTTAATCTATAAAGTTGTAACATTACGATTGCTTCAGCTTGTTCTTCAGTAAATTCAAATTTCGCAATTAAATTTTCTTTCGCATCACGTTTGTTTTTAGAAGCTCTAATTGTTTCAATAACTTCGTCTAAAATAGACAATGCTTTAATTAAACCTTCAACGATATGCATACGTTTTTGCGCTTGGGATAATTCATATTGAGAACGTCTAGTTACGACTTCTTTTTGATGTTCAATATAACTTTCAAGAATTGGTTTAAGGCCTAATAATTCAGGTCTTCTATTATTGATTGCAACCATATTAAAATGATAAAGTACTTGTAAGTCTGTGTTCTTATAAAGATAATTCAGAACACCTTCACTATTAATATCTTTCTTAAGTTCAATCGCAATTCGTAAACCTTCTCTATCTGTTTCATCACGAACTTCTACTATACCTTCAATTTTCTTATCAGCTCTGAGTTCATCAATTTTCTTAACTAATGTACCTTTGTTAACTTCAAATGGTACTTCAGTTACGACGATTTGTTCTCTTCCGCCTCTAATTTTTTCAATTTCTACTTTACTTCTAACAACGATTTTACCTTTACCTGTTTTATAGGCTTTCTTAATGCCATCTAACCCTTGAATTATACCGCCTGTTGGGAAATCCGGTCCTTTTATATGTTCAATTAATTCATCTACAGATGTACTTGGCTTATCTATAAGCTTTAATGTCGCATCAATGACTTCTCCTAGATTATGCGGTGGAATATCAGTTGCATAACCAGCAGAAATACCTGTAGATCCATTGACTAATAAGTTAGGATACCTAGCTGGCAATACCATCGGCTCCATCGCAGTATCATCAAAGTTTTGTACATGTTCAACTGTTTCTTTATCGATATCTTGTAATAACACTTCAGCTAATTTACTTAATTTAGCCTCTGTATAACGCATTGCAGCAGGAGGGTCGTTATCAATACTACCATTATTACCATGCATTTCTATGAGTACGTGTCTCAATTTCCAATCTTGACTCATACGAACCATTGCATCGTATACAGAAATATCACCATGTGGATGATAATTACCGATTACGTTACCAACCGTTTTAGCACTTTTTCTAAAGTTTCTATCATACGTATTACCGTCTTTATACATCGCAAATAATATTCTACGTTGTACAGGTTTTAATCCATCTCGTACATCAGGTAGTGCACGGTCTTGAATGATATATTTACTATATCTACCAAATCTATCTCCAATTACATCTTCTAAAGGAAGGTTTTGAATTTGTTCAACCATTATTTAACTTCCTCCTCTAATGATTCTACTTCATCATCAAGTACTTGAATGTCATCACTTTCAAGTATACTTTGATCTTCTTGCATACCAAATTGAACGTGTCTTTCAATCCATTCTCTACGTGGTTCAACTTTGTCACCCATCAATGTAGTCACTCTTCGTTGTGAACGTACTTCATCATCAATACTTACTCGAATTAACGTTCTTGTTTCAGGATCCATTGTTGTTTCCCATAGTTGATCGGCATTCATTTCACCTAAACCTTTGTATCGTTGTAGTGTGAAACCTTTACCAATTTTCTTCATTAATACTTCTAAATCTTCATCAGTCCATGCATATTCAACTTGTTTTGACTTACCTTTACCCTTTTCTAATTTATATAAAGGTGGTAATGCAATATATACTCTACCTGCTTCTAATAGTGGTCTCATGTACTTGAAGAAGAAAGTTAATAATAATACTTGAATATGTGCACCATCTGTATCGGCATCTGTCATAATAATCACTTTGTTATAGTTACTATCTTCAATATTAAAGTCTGCACCTACTCCAGCACCTATTGTATGAATAATCGTATTGATTTCTTCATTTTTAAAGATATCTTCAAGTTTAGCTTTTTCTGTATTAATAACTTTACCTCTTAACGGTAAAATTGCTTGGAATTTACGATCACGCCCTAATTTAGCTGATCCTCCGGCAGAATCCCCTTCGACTAAATAAAGTTCGTTTTTCTCTGTATTTTTACTTTGTGCTGGCGTTAATTTACCAGATAATAAAGTTTCTTTACGTTTGTTTTTCTTACCATTTCTAGCTTCTTCACGTGCTTTTCTTGCTGCTTCACGTGCTTGAGATGCTTTAATCGCTTTTTTAAGTAATGCTTTTGATAATTGGCCTTTTTCTTCTAAATAGAAAGGCAGTTGATCTGACATAACGGAATCAACGGCTGCACGTGCTTCTGTTGTACCTAATTTAGACTTAGTTTGACCTTCGAACTGTAATAAATCTTCTGGAATTCTTACAGAAATAATAGCTGTCAAACCTTCACGAATGTCACTACCATCAAGATTTTTATCTTTTTGTTTAAGTTCACCAATTTTACGTGCATATTCATTGAATACACGTGTAAATGCTGTCTTTAAGGCAGTTTCGTGTGTACCTCCGTCTTTAGTACGGACGTTATTTACGAAACTTAGAATCGTTTCAGAATATTGGTCATTAAATTGAAAACTAATATCTACTTCGATTCCATTTGATTCGCCACTAAACATTGCAACGTCATGCAACACGTCTTTGCCTTCGTTTAAATAATTCACAAATTCTTTAATACCATCTTCGTAATGATAAAATACTTCTCTTGGTTCTTCTCCCCTTAAATCCGTTACTTTTATTTTAAGTGCTTTCAGTAAAAATGCTGATTCTTGAAGTCTTTCACATAACGTTTCAAAGTTAAAATGTGTTGAAGCTTTAAATATTTTTGAATCTGGTTTGAAATGAACCGTTGTACCCGTTTTACGTGTTTTCCCCTTTTTCTCTAATGTTGTAATAGGTACGCCACCATTTTTGAATTTTTGTTTATAAATATGACCTTCTCTATAAATCGTTACTTCTAACCATTCACTCAAAGCATTAACAACTGAAGCACCTACACCGTGTAGTCCTCCAGATGTTTTATAACCGCCTTGACCGAATTTACCCCCGGCATGAAGGACAGTAAATATAACTTCAGGTGTCGGTTTACCAGTCTTATGTAATCCTGTAGGCATCCCCCTACCGTTATCATGAACAGAAATACTATTATCTTTATGAATTGTTACTTCGATTTCCGTACCGAAGCCATTTAAAATTTCATCAACAGAGTTATCTACTATTTCATATACTAAATGGTGAAGTCCGCGGACATCTGTTGAACCAATGTACATACCAGGTCTTTTTCTTACTGCTTCTAAACCTTCGAGTACTTGTATTGAATCTTCACCATATTGAACTTTTGCTTGTTTATTCAATATTTCTCCTCCTACAAACGTACGTTCGTTTCTTTTACTTTACAATAGTTATTTTGTTATAAATCCCTAGAAAATGCAAGCCCTATCCCTAATTGTGGTACAATTTCCCTTTACATTGTACAGACATTATCATATTTTTAAATAGTAACCGATATACAGTTATGGTAAACTATTAGTACCTGCTATCAAAGGAGTGTTTCAATAATGACATTTGTTGTTATTATACTTAGCTACTTAGTTGGATGCTTCCCAAGTGGCCTTGTGTTAGGTAAGTTATTTTATAAAAAAGATATTCGACAATTTGGAAGTGGCAACCTAGGTGCTACAAATACATTTAGAGTATTAGGAAAAAAAGCTGGATTTATCGTGATGTTTTTAGATATCTTCAAAGGTTTTATTGTAGTTTTCTTCCCAATATGGTTTAATGTAGATATTCCTAGCATATTTGTAGGTATTTGTGCAGTAGTCGGACATGTATTTCCAATATTTTTGAAATTCAAAGGTGGAAAAGCCGTTGCAACAAGTGCAGGTGCTGTTCTAGGTGTACATCCGATACTATTAATTATACTAGCTATTATATTCTTTGTAATTCTATATTTAACTAAATATGTATCATTATCTAGTATTGTAGCGGGTATAAGTTGTTTTATAGGTGCAATTATCATTGGTGATATACCTTTCTTAATCGTATCTATTGCAATATTGGTTATACTGCTCGTCAGACACCAATCAAATATCGTAAGAATATTCAAAGGACAAGAACCAAAAATCAAATGGATGTAAAGGAGAATGCACTATGAATTTAGAAATTACTGAAAAAGCTATCGAATGGTTTAAAGATGAATTAGAATTCAATGATGATCAAGCCTTACGATTTTTTGTTCGTTATGGCGGTGAATTTCAGTTAAAACAAGGCTTCTCACCCGCATTTACTGTAGAAG
This sequence comes from Mammaliicoccus sp. B-M6, assembly GCF_022386965.1. Classification (NCBI taxonomy): domain Bacteria; kingdom Bacillati; phylum Bacillota; class Bacilli; order Caryophanales; family Staphylococcaceae; genus Mammaliicoccus; species Mammaliicoccus sp. B-M6. The sequence goes on along the minus strand of NZ_JAJNHJ010000017.1, from coordinate 17,341 downwards.
AATTAAGTTCTTCTGAAGTTGGTTTTAAAGACGAGAAAAACGATATTCCATTTTTTATTGATGAAAAAGATTTATGGTACTTTGATGATAATGACTTAGTAATTGATTTAAATGATAATGGAGAAATTAAATATGAAGTCAAAGCTTCAAGATAAACTATAAAAGCAGATGTATTTCGTGTATTTAGCGAAACACATCTGCTTATTTATTATAGTTTACGATCTACACCTTGTTCAGTTTCTTCATGAATTTTTAAATATGCTTTATGCCATTCAGGAAAACTCTTATCTAATCTAATTGGTCTGTTTGAACCTTTTTTCAAGCACACATGTGTTGTTGATCCTGTTGATACAACTTCTCGTTGTTCATTTAATATCTCATAAGAATAAATTGATCTTATAGGTGAATAATGAGAAATCCACGTTTTAATAATAACTTTTTCTGGATATGTTATAGACTTTTTATAAGTAATATTCAAATCAACTACAGGAGAAATAATCCCTGCATTCTCCATATCTGCGTAACTAAATCCCGCTTTATAAATGTAATCTGTTCTCGCTACTTCGAACCAAATCGCATAATTTGCGTGATAAACAACGCCCATTTTATCTGTCTCTGCATATCTAACATCTATTGGTGTTTCACTATAAATCATGATTCAATCCCTCTTTCTAAATTCCTTAACCTAATCATAACATAAATATAATTGCGCCTGTGATTATATTCTTTTAAATACATATATTTAATGTTTATATAAAAAGCAGTAGACATTCAATTTACAAAGAATATCTACTGCTCTAATATGAATGAGCTTTATATTATTGTGCTAATTTATTTCTTAATACCATTTGTAGAATACCACCGTGTCTGTAGTAGTCAATTTCAACTTCAGAGTCGAATCTTGCTAAAGCTTCAAATTCTGTCACTTTACCATCTTCGCTAGTAGCAGTTACTTTAAGAATATCACGTGGTTTAACACCTTCATGAATATCTACTGAAATGGCTTCTCTACCAGTTAAACCTAAGCTATCTGCTGATTCACCTTTTTTGAATTGTAAAGGTAATACACCCATCATAACAAGGTTAGAACGGTGAATACGTTCGTAACTTTGAGCAATAACTGTTTTAACACCTAAAAGATTTGTACCTTTAGCTGCCCAGTCACGTGAAGAACCCATACCGTAGTCATTACCAGCAAGTACACATAAACCAATACCATTTTCTTGATATTTCATTGAAGCATCAAAGATAGGCATTACTTCTTCTGTTGGCCAGTAAGTTGTGAATCCACCTTCAGTTCCAGGTGCTAATTGGTTCTTAATACGAATGTTCGCAAAAGTACCTCTCATCATAACTTCATGGTTACCACGTCGAGAACCGTATGAGTTAAAGTCTCTAATTGCTACATCATGGTCTTGCAAGTATTTACCAGCTGGTGTATCTTTACCGATTGCACCTGCAGGAGAAATATGGTCAGTTGTAACTGAGTCACCAAATTTACCCATAACTCTTAAATCACTTAAAGGTTGAATATCTTGTGGTTCTTTAGATAAACCTTGGAAGAATGTAGGGTTTTGGATATATGTTGAATTAGGATCAAAGTCGTACAATGGTTGATCTGTCGTTTCAATTTGATTCCAAACTTCATTAGATTCAAATACTGTTTTGTATTCTTCTCTAAATAATTCAGGTGTAACAACTGATAATACAGTGTCTCTAACTTCTTCAATTGATGGCCAGATGTCTTTTAAGTATACATCTTCTCCATTTGAACCTTTACCGATTGGATCATTTTGTAAGTCGATATCAACAGTACCAGCTAAAGCATAAGCAACAACTAATTGTGGTGATGCTAAGTAGTTCGCTTTAACTAATGGATGAATACGACCTTCGAAGTTACGGTTACCAGATAATACTGAAGTAACAAGTAAGTCTTCGTCAGCAATCGCTTTTTCAATTTCAGGTAATAACGGACCAGAGTTACCGATACAAGTTGTACAACCATAACCAACTAAGTTGAATCCAAGATCATCTAAATATTCTTGTAATCCAGCATCACGTAAATAACCTGTAACAACTTTTGAACCAGGTGCTAATGAAGTCTTAACGTAATCTGGTACTTTTAAGCCTTTTTCGATTGCTTTTTTCGCTACTAAACCTGCACCTAACATTACATATGGGTTAGATGTGTTTGTACATGAAGTAATGGCTGCAATTGCGATGTCACCAGTCTTCATTGAAGTCTTCGTACCATCTTGTAATTCAATATCTACAGATTTATCAAATTCTGATTTATCGAAACCATGACCTTGGTTACCTGCTGGTGCAGTCACAGATTCAACAAATGATTTTTTCATGTCGCTTAATTTGATTAAATCTTGTGGACGTTTAGGACCAGATAATGATGCCTCAACTGTTGATAAATCTAGATCTACAACATCTGTATATGTTGGTTCTACATTTTCAGCATTGAAGAACATATTATTTTCTTTTAAGTATTTCTCTACGACATTAACTTGTTCTTCTGAACGTCCAGTTAAACGTAAGTAACTTAATGATTCATCATCTACTGGGAAGAAACCACATGTCGCACCATATTCAGGCGCCATATTAGCAATTGTTGCTCTATCTGCTAAAGGTAATTTTTCTACTCCAGGACCGAAGAATTCAACAAATTTACCTACAACACCTTTCTTACGTAACTCTTCAGTTACACGTAAAGCTAAGTCAGTAGCTGTTGTACCTTGTGGTAATTCGTTTGTTAATTTAACACCGATAACTTCAGGAACTGGGAAGTATGAAGGTTGACCAAGCATACCTGCTTCGGCTTCAATACCACCTACACCCCAACCTAATACACCAATACCGTTGATCATTGTTGTATGTGAGTCAGTACCTACTAAAGTATCTGGGTAAGTTACAAGTTCATTTTCTTCTTCTCTAATGTGTACAACACTTGCTAAGTATTCCAAGTTAACTTGGTGAACAATACCAGTAGCTGGTGGTACAGCACGATAGTTATCAAATGATTTTGTTGCCCAGTTTAAGAATTGGTAACGCTCGATATTACGTTCGAATTCTAATTTCATATTCATTTCTAATGAATTTGGTAATGCATAGCTATCTACTTGTACAGAGTGGTCAATAACTAAATCAACTGGTACTTCAGGGTTGATTTTAGAAACATCTCCACCAACATCATCCATCGCTTTACGTAAAGAAGCTAAGTCTACAACTGCAGGTACACCTGTGAAGTCTTGTAGAATAACACGTGATGGTTTAAATGGTACTTCTGCATTAGCATCGTTAGATTTACCCCATTTTGCTAAATTCATAATATGTTCTTCTTTAATGACACGTCCGTCAAACTGTCTTAATACTGATTCTAATAATACACGAATAGAATACGGTAGTTTATCAACATTAGATAAACCTAATTCGTCTAATGTTTTTAAGCTATAAAACGTGTATGTTTTGCCGTTCAATTCAAAAGATTTTTTAGATTGTTCTTTTAAACTTGAGCTCATTATTTGTTCCCCCTTTAAAATTGTGCAAGTTAATGCTTCATATACAATTGTATAATCAATACTTTAGTAAAACAATACATTGCGCTTAAAAATGAATATATTTATCATTCAAGTTTATAATAGGATACTATAAGTTTTTCTTATGTATTTTCAAATATACATAATTTTTAGTTATTAATTGATAATGATTATCAACTATATATAAAAATAGGCTGAGACATCAATTTGTCTCAGCCTATCACTTATATTAATCTTCCATTTCTCTTGCTAAACGACGTTGTTCTTTTAATTCTTGTTCATATTCTCGTTTAGATTTTTCTACATATTCTTTCATACGATGCTTATTCGGTGTAATCGATAATCCAAGATATTTTCTTTCTTGGTTTGCATCTTTATAGAAAGCGACAATCATCATAATGATAATGAAACTAAACGGGAATGCTGAAATAATTGCTGCTGATTGTAATGCATTTAATCCAGCATCTCCACCAGATAATAATAGTACGAATGCAATAAGTGATTGTGCAACACCCCATACAATCTTCACTCTACCTGATGGTTCTAATGATCCATAAGTTGTTTGCATACCTAGAACGAATGTAGCTGAGTCTGCAGAAGTGATAAAGAATGTACAGATTAGTGCTAATGCAATTATTGACAGAATCGCACCCATTGGTAATTCATTAAATACACCAAACAATTGAGTTTCTGTTGTCATTTTAAATACTTCTGGTGTTGACTTACCAACTTCAATACCTGTTACACCAAATACACTGAACCAAATAAAGCTAATGATAGTTGGTACAAGCATAACACCTAAAATAAATTCACGAATTGAACGTCCTCTAGAAACGCGGGCAATGAATATACCTACGAATGGACTCCAACTCATCCACCAACCCCAATAATAAAGTGTCCATGAATTTAACCATTCACTCTTTTGAGGATTTAATGGTGCTACATCAAAACTATTGAAAAAGAATGAATCAAATAACGCACCAGTTGATGATGTGAACATATTTAATATTAAAATTGTTGGACCGATAATTAAAGTAACAATCAGTAAAAGTGAAGCTAAAACAATATTTAAATTACTTAAATATTGGATACCTTTACTAAGTCCACTCCATGCACTCATTAAGAATAAAATCGTTACGATAACGATGATGATACCTTGTACAACGATATTATTCGGAACACCAAATAAATATTCTAATCCACCATTGATCTGTAAAGCACCCATACCTAATGATACGGCAACCCCTACTACAGTTGCGAATACTGATAACACATCAATAATGATACCTATAGGACCATCAACTCTATCACCTAAAATTGGTCTTAATGTTTTAGATAATAAACCAGGTTCACCTTTTCTAAATTGAGAATAAGCTAATGCTAAAGCAACTACTCCGTAGATTGCCCAAGCATGGAAACCCCAGTGTAAGAATGTAGATCGCATTGATTCAGTCATTGCTGCTTTAGTTTCAGGGTCTGCGTTTGGTGGCGAAACAAAATGAGACATTGGTTCAGCTGCACCATAGAACACAAGTCCTATACCCATACCAGCACTGAATAACATTGCAAACCAAGAAATTGTATTGAATTCTGGTTTATCATGTGGTCTACCGAGTTTTAACTTTCCAATTGGGCTGAATATAATGAAAACACAGAAAAATACCATACCAATTGTAATAATCATGTAATACCAACCAAAGTATTTTGAAATCCATGCACTGATATTACCCGTTATCTCACCAAACTGAGATGGGAAAATAACACCAAGTGCAACAATGATTGCAACAACGATGGCACTAATTGTAAAAACATTTGAAACTTTTCTTCCATTTGGATATGTTGGAATATTGGCCATTATAATTCTCCTTTCAAAATAACAAACTTTAAATTATGTATTCCCGTTTTAACTTATTTTATTCGTGATATTTTCAAATAAGTGATATATGAAAACAGCAACATTCACCACTTTAACAAATATTACACCTAAAATCAAATTGACTATTTCTTTTTGCGCCATATTCATGTATGATAAAATTCGATAAGGAGGTGTTTAATATGTCATTATTAAAAGAATTTAAAGACTTTGCATTGCAAGGTAACGTTTTAGATTTAGCAATCGCCGTTGTTATTGGTGCTGCCTTTAACAAAATTGTTACATCTTTAGTTGAGAACGTCATAATGCCACTTATTGGATTAATTTTTGGAGAAGTAGACTTCGCTGAAAAATGGTCATTAATGGGTATCAAGTACGGTCTATTCATCCAATCTATCATTGACTTCTTAATCGTCGCATTCGCATTATTTGTATTCATTAAAATTGCAAATACTGTTATGAAAAAAGGCGAAGAAGAAGAAGAAGTTGATGAACAAACTGTATTACTTACAGAAATCCGCGACGCTTTGCGCGAAAAGTAAGTTTTACATATTTAAAAAACCATCGATTATTGATTGTTCAATAATCGATGGTTTTTTTATATCTTTATTAATCTTCTACAGGGCCTTCTTCTACTAATGTCTTAACATCAGCTACAATTTCAGATTTAGGGAATTTTTTATCCCCAGCATCCTGTCCGCTATAAGATTTAATAATCTTTCCATTCTGATCTATTAAATAGAAACTTGTACCATGTGTCACTTGAGTACTACCTTTTGGTGGTGGCGCCACAATTGATTTAAAGTTATCTTGTGCGTATTGTTTAATAAATTTAAAATCGTAATTCGTTAATAATGTCCATTTATTATCTGGTACATTATATTGTTTAACGTAATCTTTAAGTTTTTTCGGTGTGTCATTTTCTGGATCCACACTAAAACTTAATACCCCATAATTTTTGACACCATCTTTTTCAAGTTGATCAATAACAGTACTCATATTATATGTCATTGGAGGGCATACTGTTTCACAATTCGTAAAGATAAAGTCAGCGATATACACTTTTCCTTTCATATCTTTTTGTGAAAATTTATGACCATTTTGATCAGTTACATTGAATGACTGCATTTTATTGCCAAATTGACTGTCCGGTTCAATCGCATTATTACTACATGCACTCATTATCATCATCATACTTGCAACCAATATTAGAAATATTCCCTTTTTCATCCTAACACTCCCATAACTCTGTTAGTTAAAATATATCAAATAAAAATCACAACTTAAATACATAATTTAAGCTATTTATGTCTTTGGTGTGTCATTCAATTATTCGAGAATGCCGTTGTACTTAAAAATCCATTCTTGTTTACATTTAATATGGTAGGAATTCTCGTCTTTAATTCAGATACGTGAGATATAATACCAACTAAACGACCGGACATTTGTATATTAACGAGTGTATCGAGCGCAGTTTCTAAAGTTTCAGCATCTAACGTACCAAATCCTTCATCGATAAACATCGATTCTAAATGAATGGCACCCGCTTCTTGCTGGACAACATTCGACAACCCTATTGCTAATGACAACGACGCTTGGAATGTTTCCCCACCTGATAATGACGTAATATGTCTCGTCCTATTTGAAAATCTATCAAACACCTCTATTTCCAAACCACTTAACCCTTGTGACTTTTCTTTTCTACGTACGAGTTGATAGCGATTATTCGTCATTTTAAGAAAATGTCTATTTGCATTATCTAATATATGATTTAAATAATAAATAAGCACATAATTTTCCAATGATAATTTCTGGCTATTCTTCCCATTCATAGTTCTCGATAAATCAATCATTTCTTCTTGTTCTTTAAGGTCTTGATTAATCTTATCTATCACATTAAGAATCGCTTTAGATTTTTGATCATTTTGTTCAACCTTCAATTGCAGTTGATTCAATTGTTTAACTAAATTATTCAGAGAATCTTTAGCACTTATTAATTGTTCTTCCGTATTAGCGATATCAGGCATTTCTTGATCTTTTACCTTTTTACTAAGCTCTTTAACGACCGCTTCAACTTCTATATATTTTTTATCATATTGCTGAACGCTTTCTTCTAATCGATCAATATCCTCTACTTGTAACAACAATTCATCTAACTGAGCATATGATGAAATGTCATGTTTGCTCATTTCGGTATTTAAATAGTCTTTTGTAGATTTAATTTGTTCTTTAATCATAGATAAACGTTCTTTAACCGTAGCATGTTGCATTTGTAATGTTTGCTTATCTTTTTGATAGTGTTCTTGTTGTTCGTTCAATTGTTTCATACTTTGATCAAACTTGGATAATGTTTGTTCTACCGTATTCACTCGTTCAACAAATGATGATACTTCATTATATCCCGTCTCTTTATTAAAGTACGCTAAATCATTTTCATATGTCGATACTTTATGATTTAAATCATTTAATTGCAATGTGTGTTCTGTCATTTGCTTTTCTGCATCGCTTATTTCTATTTTTAGATGTTGAATATGCTGACGATTCTCTTGATATGTTTTTAAAGTACTCACTATTTGTTCAAGTCTTTCATTCAATGATGCTATATCCTTTTGCACATCCTTAACATCACTTAGCTTGTTCAATTGTTCATTCGTTAAATTAATTCTTTCTTTATAAGTCGTAATGTGTTGATTTACTACTTGTAACTGCTGTTCAACTTCTAATTGCTTCGCTTTTTCTTGTTTTAAGCTTTCAAAATCAACATCTCCATTGATTGTTTCTATAATCGATCCACATATAGGACAATCTTCACCTTTATGAACATGCTTTTGAATTTTTAATATTTCATCTTCAACATTCAATATATCAAATGTATTTTCGGCATCGTTTTGTTGTTCGAGTGATGTTTTTTCATTTTCATATTCTACTAATTGACGATTATATGCTTGTACTTTCTCTTCCAATGCTTGTTTATCTGCATACAGTTTTTGTGTTGTTTCTAGACCTTGTAATGTTAACTTCATTGTTTCTTGTTCTTTTAATTGTGTTTGTTCATCTTGTTCATCATAAGTAATGTGTTCAAGTTTATTATGAAGTTCATCCGCTTCTTGCTTATTTTGTTCAATTGCCTTTTTTAAAGTAACTTGTTTTTCTTGTTGTTTTACGATGTCTTGTTCTGCTTCTATATATTTTTCAATATTTACTTTTATATGCTTCGTATTTTGAACAAATGCTCTATATTCTTCTATTTGTTCATGTTCTTTATGCAGATCATTTATTTGTTGTACAATTGCTTCTAATTTTCGCGCATTGTCACTTATTTGTTTTTGAAGTACTTCATCATTTTTTAATTCATTTGTATGATTAGTTTCTTTATCTTTAAGTTGGTCATATTGATATGTTAAAGACTGTACACTTTTTAAGTATTTGACTTGTTTCTTTAAATCATTTATTTCTTTTTCTTCACTTTTCAACTGATTTAATTCTGCTTCTTTAACTTTTAACGTTTCAAAGTTTGCTTTTAATGCTTTCTCCCGTTCAAAGACATTTTCAATTTCATCTACATGCTGCTGTTTTTTAGCCTTCAATTCTGCTATTTCTTTCAACTTGTCTTGTCCTACCGCTTCATACGACGTTAATGCATCTTGAATCACTTCATAACGATACCCTTCAACTTGTTTATGTTCTTGTAACGTTTCATCATCAAAATCATGCATATCATTTATATACTGTGTGATTTTTTGATAGTGACTTTCGATTAATGCGATTTCTTTCTTCATTTCTAGTTCTAATTGTTCTTGTAACGACTCAAAACGATTACTATCGAATAGTGTTCTTAATATACTTCTTTTATCTGTACTGTTTGAAACGAGAAACTGTTTGAATTCACCTTGTGGAAGAATCAATATTTGTCTAAACTGCTTAACATTCATATGTAATAATGCTTTTAAATAATCATTACTTGTATTAATGCTTTTGGTTTCTAATGACCACTTATCATTTACTTTTTTATAAACTTCAACAGTGGCATTGGTAGGGTTTTTATTACCTTCTTTAATATATTTCACAGTTCTTACGACGCTATATTGCTCATTTTTAATTTCGAATTCAAATTCTACTTTTGTAGGTAACTTAGGATCAGCAAAATGGCTTCGTAAATCAACTTCTTCACGCGATTCTGTCGATGTCTTACCAAATAAAGCATAAACCATCGCATCAAAGATCATCGTCTTTCCTGACCCTGTCTTACCACATATTAAAAACAATTGTGATTTAGATAAATGTGTAAAATCAACTTCCTCATTTATAAATGGTCCAAAATATTGCATCTTTAATAATAAAGGTCTCATCTTATTCTTGTGCCCCCTTATTTAAATCATTTTCTAACAATGCGATAATTTTCTCTCTTTTTATACCTTCTAACGGTTCTCCCGTTACATGATCGTAAAACGATTCAATAATTTCTAAATCCGTCAAAGTATGAACATCCACATCTATTTCATCATTTGCAACTTCATAATCTTGCCTAGATATTTGTAGTGTATTCGGATATATACTTCTTATCTTCATCAGTGGATCTGTCACATGGTCCATATCAGATAATTTAAAGTGAAAATAGTCTTCACGATTTTTGATGTCTAACTTTTCATGTATGACATCTTCATAGCTTGCTTGTATCACTTGAAATGCTCTTCTAGGTTCTATTGGAATAAATGACTGTTTAAAAGATTTATGACCAAAATCAAATAGTCTATATCCTTTAGCTTGGTTTGCCTCTGAAAATGAATATTGCATTGGTGTTCCAGAATAAAATATGTAATCAGACTGTATTGCAAATGGGTGATGCAAATGCCCTAATAATACAGCATCGAATATATCAAAGGTTTGCGCACTAACTGTTTCTATAGTCCCAATAGATAATGGTCTTTCAGAGTCTGTCGATTCACCACCAGCAACGAATAAATGACCTATTAAAATATTCGTTTCATCTTCATTTATAACTTCTTTCATTTTATTAACTATAAATTCAGTCGCTTCTTGATGTGTATGAATATCTTTCACTTCAAATACATGTCTAATATCAGCAGGTGTAAAGTAAGGCATCACGTATATATTGACATCATTCACTTTAATAGGTTCAAGCAACTGATTGTACCCTGTTATAATTTTTAAGCCTGTTTTTTCGAACCATCTTTCCCCGTAGTTTAAACGTTCTTTACCATCATGATTACCACTTATGGCTATTATTGGTGTGTTAAGTTCTAAATTGATTGTTGAAAGTGCATCTTCAAGAACAACCATTGCCTCTTTATTAGGATAGTGCAAGTCATATAAATCACCGCTAATCACAACAATATCTGGCTGATGTTCTTTAATTGCATCGAATAATTTTGAAAGTATATACTTTTGATCTTCTATTAAGGATTGACCATTGATGGTTTTACCAATGTGCCAATCAGCAGTATGTAAAATTTTCATTTTATAGCTCCTTTTATAATATTTATTAGACAGGTTGAAACGCTTCATTTATACTAAATCTAAGGAGTGATTTCATTGAGTAACGCATTTATATTTTTTATTATTTTATGGTGCATCGTATTTATTTCGTTACTTGCAATCGGTGGATTCTTTATGTTTCGTAAATTCTTAAAACGTATGCCTAAAGATAATGGTATGAGTGAACTTGATTGGCAAGACTACTACATTAATAAAGCTTTACCATTATGGAATGATGAAGCACGTAGTTTATTAAACGAACTCGTTTCACCTGTTCCAGAATTATTTAGGGATGTTGCGAAAGAAAAGATAGGTGGTCGTGTCTCTAAAATTGCATTAGAAGAACATGCCACAACAATCGAACTTGACCATATCATGAGAGGATATATCGTAGCAACACCAAAAAGAGATCACAAATTCATGAAGAAAAAGCTAACCGAACTTAATATAGATTATACACCATATTTAAAATTGTTCGAATTAGCTGATGATGAGAAGAATAAATTTTCTATCTTTGATCATAGAGAAGAAATTTCAAATGCAAAAACAACGCACACTCAATAATTGAGATGTGCGTTGTTTTTTTAATTTACAATTGGCATACGGTCTTTTAATTTTTTATATTTAACATACATGGCTATTCTCCAAGGTACAATCATACTAAATGCGAGTAAGAAAAACATACCTGCTAATTGACCTGGATCGATTGAATCACTTAAGAAAAATTTACCGACTGATCTAATGATTAATAACGATATTAAAATAACCGGAAATAATTTAGAACGTTTCATATAAATTTCTGATCCTTTAACTTCAAAGTTAGAAGTAAAGATAAGAAATAGAGAAAAGAACAAACCAACTAAAATTGCTTCTATAATTTCACTGCCATTTAATCTAAAGTACGGTACAACATACATTAATGCACCTGTAGCCATAAAAAACGGCGGTAATACGATCTTTTTAGCATTCGTTGGATAATTTTGTGCTTTCATTCTAACAACAATAACTGCCAATCCCATTAAAGCTGCTATTACAAATGAAAAAAGGAAATACATATCTAAAACCCCTTATAAGTACGAAATATCAATAATATTTAATTTAAACCTAATGATTGGAAGAATATCGTGATCTCTGTTAATAAATCAAAGAACAGTAATATTCCCATAATTATCATAATTATACCACCAAACTTCATGATAGCAACATTGTACTTTTTAATAATTTGTAATTTAGTTATAAAGAATGTTAGTACGAAAAATGGAATGCTGAATCCTAATACATATAACAACATATACAGTAATGCTTGTGATGAATTAGTAGCAGCTAACGTACCGATCGCTGCAATAATCGGACCATTACAAGGTGTCCATCCTGCAGCAAATGCCATACCTATAAGAAAAGTACCTATATAACCTGTGGGTTTCGTCTTGAAATTTATTTTACGGTCTTTCATTAGAAATTGTGGTTGAAATACACCTAATATAATGAGACCAAATACAATAATAATAATGGCACCTAATTGCCTGATTAACGTTTGGTAATTAATCAACATACCAGAAATATATCCTATACCCATTCCAAGTATCATATATATAACACTAAAACCAAGCAAAAAGATAATCGTATGTAAGATTGCATTACGACTAAGTCCTTTAGTTTTGATGTCGTCATAACTCATGCCTGTTATATAAGAAATAAAAGCTGGATAAATGGGTAATACGCAAGGAGATACGAAACTTAATATGCCTGCACCAAAAGCTACAAATACTGTGATTTCCACAATGATCCCCCTCTCACTCATATTCTATTTTATCAAATAACAATTAAGTTAAAACACCTTTATTTGAACAATAAGTGAAAACTTAAACAAAATAAGAAACGAGCCTTAGACTGTTGTGTACGTCTGAGACTCGTTTAAAAATATCACGGTTATACGTTTTATTTTTACTTATGATTAATATAAGATTATTTAATTTTTTGATCCATATTCTTATTCATCATTGTCATCATTTGATTAATTTTCTTTTGAGATGGTTTTTGACCCATTTGCATCATCATCATACGTAACATTTCTTCGTTAATTGGTGGATTCTTTTTCAAGTAATCCATCATATATTTACGTGCAAGGAAGAATCCAAGTGCAAGCCCACCGATTAATGCCACGACGATTAATAATATTGCTAACCACGTTGCCATTATTTCACCCACTTTCTGTATCCTATAAAAGTTTACTAAATTCATTACATTTTATCAAGATGAAACTTAATGTTTAAAATGAAAAAGCCTCAGCCAAGTTTCTTGGATGAGGCTTTTTTAACATTCTTTAGAAGCTTAATACTTGGTTTAATACATTTTCTTTTGTAAATCCGTATTTTTCAACTACTAAGTCACCAGGCGCACTTGCACCGAATGTATCAATTGTAATGACTTTACCTTCAAGGCCAACATATTTATGCCAACCTAGAGAAGATGCCATTTCGATTGCTACACGTTTAGTGATTGATGCTGGTAATACTGATGCTTTATATTCAGCATCTTGTTGATCAAATGCATGCCAGTTAGGTAATGATACAACTTGTACACCTTTACCTTGTGCTTCGATATCTTTAGCTGCATCTACAGCTAATGAAACTTCAGAACCAGATGCGATTAATAAGTATTCAGGTTCGATTTCAGAACGATATACAACATATCCGCCTTTACGAACGCCTTCTTCTAATACTGATTCTTCAACATCTAAAGCTGTTAAGTTTTGTCTTGTTAACACTAAAGCTGTTGGTGTTGTTTCAGATTCTAAAGCTACTTTCCATGCTACTCTTGTTTCATTACCATCTGCAGGACGGATCACATTTAAGTTAGGAATCGCTCTTAATCCAGCTAATTGTTCAACTGGTTCATGTGTTGGACCATCTTCACCGACAGCAATTGAATCATGTGTGAATACAAATGTTGAAGGTACACCCATAATTGCTGAAAGTCTAACAGCTGGTTTCAAGTAGTCACTGAATACGAAGAATGTTGCACCATAAGGTTTAACACCACCGTGAACTGCCATACCGTTAACTGCAGCAGCCATACCGAATTCACGAACACCAAACCAAACATTGCGTCCTTCTGGAGTTTCGCTACTAAAGTCAGCTTCACCTTTAACATTTGATTTGTTTGAAGATGCTAAGTCAGCTGAACCACCAAAGAATGCTGGTACTGATTTACTTAATGCTTGAATCACTTCACCTGAATCCGCACGTGTTGCACTGCTATTTCCAGCTTCATAAACTGGTAATTCTTTATCATAATCAACTGGTAATTCATTAGAAATAGCTTGTTTAAATGCTTGTCCTAATTCAGGATATTCATTTGTATATGCTTCAACTAATTTTTCCCAAGCTGCTTCGTCTTCATTTGCACGTTTAAGCATTGTTTCACTGAAGATGTCATATACTTCTTGAGGTACATTAAAGCGTTTAGAAGGATCTAAACCGTATGCTTTTAATGCTAATTCACGTTCTTCTTCACCTAATGGAGCACCATGCACGCCATTAGTACCCGCTTTATTAGGCGCACCATAACCGATAACTGTTTTAACTTCGATTAATGTTGGACCTTCTAATGTTTTAGCTTCAGTAATCGCTTTATCAATAGCTTCTAAGTCATTACCGTCTTCAACTAAGATATAGCTCCAACCATATGATGTGAATCTTTCTTTAACATTTTCAGAGAATGCTTTATTCAATTCACCATCTAATGAAATATCATTAGAATCATATAAAGTGATTAATTTATCAAGGTTTAAGTGACCTGCTAATGAAGCTGCTTCATGAGAAATACCTTCCATTAAGTCACCATCACTTGCTAAAACATATGTGTAATGATCTACTACATCGTATTTATCTTTATTAAATTTACCTGCTAAGTGTTTTTCAGCCATTGCCATACCAACACTCATAGCAAAACCTTGTCCTAAAGGTCCTGTTGTAACTTCTACACCATCAGTATGTCTAAATTCTGGATGTCCAGGTGTTTTAGAATCCCATTGTCTGAAGTTCTTCACTTCTTCAAGTTCTAAACTACCTGAAACGTGTAATAAACTATATAGTAATGCAGAACCATGACCAGCAGATAAAACAAAACGGTCTCTATTAAAATAGTTCTTAGATTGTGGATTGAAATTTAAATGCTTAGTCCATAATGCATATGCCATAGGTGCAGCACCCATTGGTAAACCAGGATGTCCTGAGTTAGCTGCTTCAATAGCATCTATACTTAAAGCACGGATTGAATCTACTGCAAGTTGATCTTTTTCGTTAAACATAAATGTAGTCTCCTTTATTCTTGTAATCCCTTTTCATTATACATGAAATTTTTTCAAAAATTAATTATTATTACTTAATTTATACTTACTTTCTTATATTATTATTTTTTTGAATTTCTTTTACCTTTTCAGGTGTTACATCATTACCTTCTGGATCTATGATTTTAGTGTTCTCTATTGTATTTTTAAAATTACCGCGGAAAGCTTGTAAATACTCAGCACGTAATTTTGTTTGTTCTTTAGCTTCACTATCTGTTAAACCTTCAGATTTCTTTTTGTTCGCTAATTCATTGATTCTTTCTATTTTTGCTTTATCTAGCATAATATCCCCACTTTCTTTATACATAAAAGATACCAAAAAACACGAGTAAATCCAAATGGATTTACTCGTGTTTAAATTCAATCTATTGACCCTACTAATGTATTGGAATCAGATATATGGTTATGTTGATTATCACTTTGTTGTTTAATTTGATGATCGGTCATTTCGTACGTTTGTTCTGTATTATAAAGATCATTAGACTGAGCTAAATATAAATATCCAATTAATAGAGTCATTAAGAATACTGCGATATACACTAATACTGTCTTCTTAATTGTAATTGTCATACTCAATTCCTCCTAGAACGTTTGTTTGTATTATCATAATAACAGAACAACTGTTCGTAGTCAATAAAAATACGAACAAATGTTTGTTCAAAGGAAACGTATGTGCTATAATAAATTTAAATAATTAATTGGGAGCGTGCGACTATGAAAGAATTAACTAAACGTCAATCTGAAATATATCAATTCATCAAACATATAGTACAAACGAAAGGCTATCCGCCTAGCGTACGTGAAATTGGTTTAGCAGTCGGCTTAGCGTCAAGCTCTACAGTACATGGTCATTTATCAAGACTAGAAGAAAAGGGCTATATTAAACGTGATCCAACTAAACCACGAGCAATAGAAATTACAGAAACAGTTGGAGAGAACATTAACCAAGAGAACACCATTCACGTTCCAGTTATCGGTAAAGTTACAGCAGGTATACCTATTACAGCTGTAGAGAATGTAGAGGAATACTTCCCATTACCAGCACATTTCACATCAACACATAATAGCAATATCTTTATATTAGATGTTGTCGGTGATAGCATGATCGAAGCTGGTATACTAGACGGCGATAAAGTAATCGTACGTAGTCAATCAATCGCTGAGAATGGTGATATCATAGTTGCAATGACAGAAGATGATGAAGCTACAGTTAAACGTTTTTACAAAGAAGAAACGCGTTATAGACTTCAACCAGAGAACAGTACAATGGAACCTATTTATTTAGATAACGTTACAGTATTAGGTAAAGTTGTTGGATTGTTTAGAGAAATGTAACATAACAAAAAGGAGATGCGAACGCATCTCCTCAGACTGTGGACAAACTGAACTTAAATTTATAAGTTCAGTTTGTTTTTTTGTATAGATTAATAATTTCCACTAAAATCATGATTAAACTACGTTTAATCTAGGCTATTTGTGGCTCTTTTACTAGCCACATTGCCAACTTTTTAAGATTCATGGCAGCACAAATAAGCGTGGTGTCCATGGAAACTTTTTTAATACCTCTATATCTTGTCCATCTCATACCATGCTGTTCTTTTGCATCACCAAATCGTCTTTCTACTGTTTGGCTTCTTAGTTTATATGCTTTTTTAATAGTATCTATAAATCGTAAATCTTCGATTATATCTAAATCGTCTTGCCAAACATGTCTTCGAATTTCTCTAGTATAGTTTCTGTTTTCTGTACATTCATTTAATAGTGGACATGTTTTACATATAGTAGGATCAGATTTGTATAATCTATGCCCTGTCGGCATAGTTCTCTTAAAAGTAAGGAATTCATCATTTGGACATATGTAACTATCGTAATATTCATCATAAATAAACTCTTTGGATTTAAATATGCCTGGCTTTCCTTTTGGTCTTGTATATGGCATTGCAGGTACAATCGATTTCTCAAGTAAATAATGCGCATTGAATGGAGTTTTGTATCCAGAGTCTACTGCTAATGTGATTGGCAACATATTTTTTGCTTCTAATCTTTCAACCATAGGTTTCAACTGTGTACTATCGT
>NZ_JAJNHJ010000016.1:0-57579 GCF_022386965.1 Mammaliicoccus sp. B-M6 | reverse complement strand
GTGATTCAGATTCAGACAGTGATTCAGATTCAGACTCGGATGCAGACAGTGACTCGGATTCAGACAGCGACGCAGATTCCGACTCAGATTCAGATAGTGATTCGGACGCAGATAGTGACTCGGATGCAGACAGTGATTCGGATGCGGACAGTGATTCCGACGCAGACAGCGACTCCGACTCAGACAGTGACTCAGATGCTGATAGTGACTCAGATGCCGACAGTGATTCCGATGCAGACAGCGACTCAGATGCAGACAGTGCTTCGGACTCCGACAGTGACTCGGATGCAGAATCTGACTCGGATGCCGACAGTGACTCAGATGCAGACAGAGACTCAGATGCAGACAGTGATTCGGACTCAGATAGTGATTCAGACTCAGATAGTGACTCGGACTCAGACAGTGACTCAGACTCAGATAGTGATTCGGACGCGGACAGTGACTCGGATGCAGATAGTGACTCAGACGCGGATTCTGACTCCGATGCAGACAGCGATTCAGATGCAGACAGTGACTCAGACGCGGACAGTGACTCAGATGCGGATTCTGACTCGGATGCAGATAGTGATTCGGATGCGGATAGTGACTCAGACGCAGATTCTGATTCCGATGCAGATAGCGATTCGGACGCAGACAGTGATTCCGATGCAGATAGTGATTCCGATGCCGACAGTGACTCAGACGCAGATTCTGATTCAGATGCAGACAGTGACTCAGATGCCGATAGCGATTCAGATGCAGACAGTGATTCAGACGCAGACAGTGATTCCGATGCCGATAGTGATTCAGATGCAGACAGCGACTCAGATGCGGACTCTGATTCCGATGCTGATAGTGACTCAGACGCAGACAGTGATCCAGGCGCAGCTGTAAATGTGGAAAGTAATATTGGTTCTGATTCAGGTGCTGATGATAATTTAATTGATGTTAGTACTTTACAAGAAGCACCAGGTTTAGATGTAAACAATAATGAATATAGACAAGATCTAAGAAATATTAATTCAATTACTAATAATAAAGTTACTACTTCTGTTACAAATAATGTCTCAGAAAATCAAGTATCTGATAAAGAGAATAAAGATAATAATTTACCTGATACTGGTGAAGTTAAAACGAATAGTGGAACTTTACTTGCAACGTTATTAGCGGGATTAGGATCAATTTTCTTATTCAGTAGAAGAAGAAATAATAAAAAAGAGTAATGACTGAAGATTCTTGATTGTGGCTAGGACAACTTAGTTTGTTCTGGCCTCAATTTTTATTAAATTTGAATTAATAGATACATAAAGATTGAAACTTATAATTTCTGTTATTTAATAATATTTAAAAGTTATTGAATAGAATTGTTATAATAGTATAAAAGCACAAATAATGGGGGATTAACTATGAATTTAAGTAAAGATATAGATAGAATTCTTGAGATGCATAAAAAATATCCTAAACATGATGTTAGCTTTGTAAGTATAGGCAATCAGTACCAAAAGGCAATCGTAAGAGTTTTTAAGAATCCAAATAATATTAAAAGAAATATTTTGAAGTTAGCGCAAGAATTTCGAAAGAAAACTGGAAAGAGTGCTAATTGGGTAAAGCTTGATTTTGTCATAGAAGAAGTAGAGATAGATTTTGATATATTAAAAGACGATTTAATTAATACAAGAAGAAACTATGTTGATTATGGAATGGCATTAGATGACAAATGGGAATATGCTTTTTTATCTAATGAAATTAATGCTAATGCTTTTGTTAGACCATCAAAAGATAAAAAATCATTCATTTTATCTGAAGACAATATTAATAACTATTTGAAAAAGTATAAAGGTATTAAAGTACGTTATAGTCATCAACAATACGAAGGTGAACGTGTACGAAAATTTTATACAAAAGGCTATATTATAGAGGATAATGATGTGTTTGCTCTTGATGAGCGAGGTTATACAAAAGGTCTAAGAGAAATAGACAACTTAAGTAATGAAATCGATATGATGATTGAACATAGTACACATTATTTAAGTAATGAAATTGGAGAAGATGGCAAGTACCATTACGGGTATTTTCCTCATTTCGATAAAAATATAGCATTTTACAATAACTTAAGACATTCATCATCAACATACGCTTTAATAGAAGGCTTAACATATTTAAATGAAGATATCACAATTGCAGAAAAAGCTATAGATTATTTAATCAATCATTATTTATATGAAACTGATGGCTTAGGTCATATATTTGACGATACTAAAAATGTAAATGAAATTAAATTAGGTCAGAATGCAGCGTTTATATTCGCAATTTGTGAATATTTAAAACATAATCCAAATAAAAAAGAATATCTTGAAGCTGCACAAAAAGTGGCACGTGGTATTGAAACGATGATAGGCGAAGATGCTAAAACGGTGCATGTCATTAACTACCCAGAATTAACTGTAAAGGAACAATATAGAATTATATATTACGATGGAGAAGCGGCATTAGCTTTATTGAGGTTATACCAAATAGATCATAATGAAAAATGGTTAAATATTGTTAAAAATCTATTTGAACGTTTTATTCAAAAAGATTATTGGAAGTATCACGATCATTGGTTAGGTTATTGTACAAATGAACTTGTACAAATCGATCCACAAGAAAAATATTTTAAATTCGGTATACAGAATGTGTCTAGCTATTTAGATTATATGTACCAAAGAGAAACAACTTTCCCAACATTTTTAGAAATGTTAATGGCTACATATCACTTAGTTGAATACGCTAAAGAATCAGGTTATGAATCTTTAGTAGAACAACATTTAGATGAAAAGAAATTTATAGATACCATTCATAAACGTGCAAATTATCAAAGAACAGGATTTTTCTATCCAGAAGTTGCGATGTATTTTAAGAATCCTTCAAGGATACTTCATTCATTCTTTATTAAACACCATGGCTATAGAGTAAGAATTGATGACATTGAACATTACTTATCTGGATATGTACAATATCAGAAAGTTTTTAAAGGATAAATATCACCATACTATCTCTAATCATCATATTGCTATCACCTTTTGAATGTTATAAAATATTGTAAAAATGACAATTTTTGTATAAAAGAATGGTTAGGGATATGGTGATTTCAGCTGATGGTATTATTGCTAAGATGAAAAATCAAAAGATTAACTATGATAAGGTTATGCGTAAAATGATTTCTGAATGGGAACGTTCTGAAACAAGACCTTCTATTTTAATTCATAGTTGTTGTGCGCCTTGTAGTACTTATACGTTAGAGTTATTAACACAATATGCAGATGTTGCGATTTATTTTGCGAATCCAAATATTCATCCGAAAAGTGAATATGAGCGTAGGGCGAAAGTTCAAGAAACGTTTGTTGAACAATTTAATGAGCGTACAAATTCTAATGTTAAATATATTGAAGCAGCCTATGAACCACATAAATTTATGAAAATGGTTAAAAGTAAAGATTTAGCTGATGAAAATGAAGGTGGGCTAAGATGTACGGCTTGTTTCGAAATGCGTTTAGAACTCGTTGCAGAAGCGGCAGCTGATCTTGGAAATGATTATTTTGCGAGTGCGTTAACATTGTCACCTAAGAAAAATGCACAATTGATTAACGAACTTGGTATGGATGTTCAAGATTTATATCATGTTTATTATTTACCGAGTGACTTTAAGAAGAACAAGGGGTATGAAAGATCGATTAAAATGTGCAATGAATATGAGATTTTTAGACAATGCTATTGTGGTTGTGTGTTTGCAGCTATGAAGCAAGGTATAGATTTTAAAGAAGTGAATAAACAGGCTAAAGCTTATTTAGAATCATGTAATAAAAGTTGCATGTAATTTTATTTGCAATCCTAGGATAAAACAGATATGTTGAAAGAGTATAGAAATTAAATAATTTTAAACCACTGGAAGTGCCTTTATAAAGGCTGAGATTAAAGTGATACCTTTAAAATTCCTTGAACCTGATCCAGCTTATACTGGCGTAGGAAAGTGGCGTATTGATTATAAGGTACTCATGACGCTATTTTCTTAATGAAAATAGCGTTTTTTTAATTATAAGGAGGATTTATAAATGAAATTTACAGATAGAGTATTCAATAGAGTTGAACCGATTTGGCAATCTTATATGAAACATCCTTTTATTATAGGATTAGGTGATGGCACGTTAGATCAAGAAAAATTTAAACATTGGTTGAAACAAGATTATATATATTTAATAGAATATGCGAGACTATTCTCAATTGGTGCAGCTAAATCAACTGACTTAAAAATGATGGCGACTTATGCTGATTTAGCGAATGGCACATTAAATACTGAAATGTCATTACATAGAGGCTATGCTAAGCAATTTGGTATATCAGAAGCGGAATTAGAAGAGACAGAACCGGCTCAAACGACTATTGGCTATACGAGTTATATGTTGAATATGGCACAACAAGGTGGCATTGAGAATGTTATTGCGGCTATTTTGACATGTACTTGGAGTTATAATTATATAGGGTCAAAATTAGCTGAAATTAAAGGAGCATCGGACCATCCTTTATACGGAGAATGGATTAATATGTATGCTTCAGATGAATTTAGTCAGTACAAAGAAGATTGTATTCAGTTGATGGATCAAGTTACAGAAGGTAAGACAGAAGCGGAATTACAATGCTTAGAAGATATTATTGTTAAAACGAGTTACTATGAATATATGTTCTGGGATATGGCTGAACATTTAGAAACATGGCCAGTACCGGTAAAATAAATAGGGAGCGGGACAGAAATCTAATTTGTATAAAAAGATTTCGTAGTCCCGCCCCGGCAAGGCTGACTAGAGTTGAAAAAAGCTTGATAAAAGCGCATTTTCAATTCAGTCAGCTACTGCCAAGAAGCATGCACAATGCTTCTGTCTTTTTTTTATACTATTATTTGCCTTCGTAGGCTTTTATTAAAGTTTCTACATCGAATTTCTTCATTTTAAGAAATGCTTTTGTAACGTTACTGATTTGTTCTGGTGTGCCTTCTTCTGCCATTTGATCCATGATTTTAGGGACAATTTGCCAGGAGACACCGAATTGATCTTTGACCCATCCGCATTGTTCTGCTTCTGGTACAGCAGATAATTTATCCCAATAATAATCAATTTCTTGTTGGTCTTCTAAAAATAGTATTAATGAAATACCTTCGTTTAAGTTGAATTCATGTTTATGTGCACTATCAAGTGCGACAAAATATTGATCTTCTAATTTAAATTCTGCGTGTGCGAGTGTATCTGGCTTGTCTGGCTCCATGCCTTCTGGGTAATAAAATTTACTAATATCACCACTGTTTTTAAATACGCTTGTGTAGTAGTTAATCGCTTCTTCAGCTCTACCAACATTATCATTAATGAACATAAATGATGGTCTAATACGATCATCGAATGGTTGGTCTGTGATGAGGAGTTGCCATGAAACACCAAACTGATCTTCCAACCAGCCATATTTTTCACTAAAGTCGTAAGCACCAAGTTCCATCATAATTTTCCCGTTATGTGCGAGTGCAGTCCAAACTTTGTCGAGTAATGCTGCTTCAGATTGTTTGAAAAGTACTGTAAATGATATGGAAGGATTTTTTGTGAAATAAGGACCAGCATTGATTGCCATAAATTTATAACCAAAAATATTAAAAGTGAGCTGTTTTGCATCTCCGGATGGTGTATCTGTAAACGTTACATCTGAAATGATTTCTGATTCTGGAAAAGTTTGCATATAATAATCGACGGCTTCTTGCGCTTCGTTATCGAACCATAAATGCGGAACAATTCTTTGATTATTCATTTCTTCATCTCCTCAGTCCTTTTTACTTATTATACCCATCGTTATAAATATAAACATTTAGTTCATTGAAAGTTTATTGATTTGTGTGCCATCATGGTTAAAATTATTTTCATCAAGCCATTCTTCGTAATGTTTTTTGATGGATGGCCATTCTTTATCAATGATAGAGAACCAGTCTGTATCGCGATTCCTTCCTTTATATACGAGTGCTTGTCGAAAAGTTCCTTCATATTTGAAACCAAGTCTTTCGGCAGCATGTTTCGAAGGTGCGTTCAAACTATCACATTTCCATTCATAGCGTCTATATTTTAAAGTTTCAAAAACGTATCGAGCAAGTAAATATTGTACTTCAGTAGCAATGCGCGTTCTTTTAAGTAGTGTTGAATAATGAATGTGGCCAACTTCTATCGTTGAAGCTTTAGGATTAATTCTTAAAAGTGACATTATACCTAATGCTTGATGTGTTTCTTTGTCGACAATCGCAAAGAAATAAGGATCTTTAGAAATGATTCTTTCTTCGATTAACTGCGTAAATGAAGCTTTATCATGAATCGGTTCATGAGGTAAATACGTCCAGTTTGCATCATTTTCTGATGAATATAATAAAGGGAATAACTGATCGATATGACTTTCGTTTAAATGTTCAAGTTTACTGTACTTACCTTCAAGCATATCAACACAAGGCATATTCGGTTCTTTAAATGATTTGACTTCATCACCAATTGGTTGATTAAAAGTATTATATCTCATAAAAAATCCTCCTTTATTTTTATCATAGCATAAAATAAAGGAGGTGAAATTTACGAGCGCGAGTACTGATGCATAAATTTAGCAACGCTTAAGTAAACTAAATGAACAATGATTAAACTTGCGACAGTATCAGAAAAGAAGTGTGCACTTAAATAAATTCTTGAACACATCATAGACAAAATTAATATAGCAGTAATCCATTTAACTGTTACATGTTTGTATAACGCAAGTATGAGAAAAATCGCTACAAATAATGTTAGTGTATGCATGCTTGGAAAGCTGTAACCATCAATTAAATCGGATGGTCTTGGTCGTTGAATAATATATTTTAACGCTGTTCCGATAAATAGTGATGAGAAAGAGAATATTAAATACTGTAGCAAATTTCTTCTATTATAAAAGTATAATCCAATTAATAATATGCATATTAAAATACCGCTATGTAAAGGTGAAAATATAAATGAAAAAATCGATAAATAATTATGTAATCTAAATGCTAATGTTTCAGTTTGTATAAATTGATAGACATATTGATCAATAGGATTGATATAATTTGTAAGAATCAATGACACGATTAAAATTAATAAAATAGTATAACAAATAATGAGCTTGGAATCTTTCTTCATTGTGCGTAAAGCTCCTTTGAACGTGAATATTTAGACTTTTTTCTATTGTAAATATAAAAATAATTTTAAACAATAGGACTTTAGGACTACCTAAATATCATTTAGTAATTTACTTAAAAATGCTATCATAGTAATTATAAATAAAAAATAGGAGTGTGACTATGAAGCTAACAAGAAAAGGTAAAGTAACAATTATTATTGCAGCTATCGTCTTAATTGCTGGGATATTCGTAACAGTAAAGGCGATTAATATAAATAACAAAGTTTATCAACCCATCAATAAACAAGATACAAAACATGTGAAAGAAAAAATTAAAAACAATAAGCCGATTTCTATCGCGATTTTTGGTGTAGATTCTAACAAAGAAAGAGAATCAGAAAATATAGGTGAACGAACGGATTCAATCATGTTAGCTTCAATTAATCCTAAAACTAAAACAACTAAACTCGTTAGTGTTCCACGTGATATGGCAGTAAATATTCCTGGATATAGTAGTCATGATAAAGTTGCACATGCATATGCATACGGTGGATCAAAAACAGCCGTACAAACATTAAAAAATGAATTCAATATACCGATAGATGGGTATATAACAGTAGATATGGATGGCTTTAAAAAGACAATTGATGCCTTAGACGGTGTAAATGTTAAAAGTAATAAATCATTTACTTTTAACGGTACAAAATTTAAAGCTGGAGAGAAAATGAAATTGAATGGACAAGAAGCATTAGACTTTGTACGTAGCCGTAAAGAAGAAGGCGCTGGAGATGATGAAGGAAGACAAGAAAGACAACGTATTGTAATAGAAGCAACAAGTAAAAAGCTTAAAAATAATTTGAATGTTAATAATTTCAATGAGTTGATGAATGTCGCTCAAGATAACATTACAACAAGCTTTAACTTAAATGACACAAGAAAACTAATCACTGACTATAAAAGTGCAACAGAGCATTTTGAGAAGATATCTATCGATGGTGTGAATCAAGTAGAGAGTGATGGTATTTGGTATTTCGAAGCAGATAAAGGTGCGAAACAGGAAATTGTGAAATCGTATAAAAATAATTTAAAAAGCTAACATATGGATGTTTCAATATACTTAATATGAAATGGGGTTATTTTAGTGACTTCAATTAATGAAGTGAAGATTGAACAAAATATGAATCACCTTATTCAAAATTACGGTATTCAATTATTAAATTATATGAGTGTTTGTGAAAGAGAAGAAAAAGCATTACTTTCAACGTTTAAGAAAGTGGATGATCAAACTATTAAAGCAACTCTAGAATTGTTGAAGCAAAATAATCTGATCAATGTTAGAACTGAAGAGATTATGCCCCCAAACATCTATTATCATCTTACGAAAGATGGCGCGTTGATTTTGCAGATGATTTATAAGTTTGAATCATTAATCTTTGAGTAGGTTACACAATAATAAATAGCTGTTGTTTTGAACTTTGAATAATTTTTAATACAATAACACATAGGAGGGATCGTCATGAATAAAGATTGGCAATCACAATTACCTATAGATGATATTAAAGAGCTCATACCAGTAAGTGGTGGAGATGTGAATGAAGCATATAGAATTGAAAGACAGAGTGGAACGGATTTTCTACTTGTTCAACATAATAGAAGCGAAGATTTTTACGCTGCCGAAATTGCTGGTTTAGAAGCATTTGAAGAAGCGGGTGTTACAGCGCCTGTTGTTAAAGGTTACGGTCAAATTAATGGAGATGCGTATTTAATACTGAGTTATCTTGAAGAAGGTCGTCGAGGTATTCAAAGTGAACTCGGCAAACTGGTAGCGAAATTGCATAGTCATTATCAACAAGATGGTAAATTTGGATTTCATTTACCTTATCATGGTAGCGATATTACGTTCGAAAATGGTTGGAAAGATACATGGATTAATATATTTGTCGAGCAACGTTTAGATCAACTGAGAGACGAAATTGTAAGAAGAGGACTTTGGTCTAAGGACGAACTTCAACAATTTGAACAAGTACGTACAGTCATTATTGAAGCCTTAACAGAACATAAAAGTAAACCGTCATTACTACATGGAGACTTGTGGGCAGGTAATTATATGTTCTTATCAAACGGGGAACCAGCATTATTCGACCCTTCACCATTATATGGAGATCGTGAATTTGATTTAGGAGCAACAAGAGTCTTTGGTGGTTTCACGGAAGCCTTTTATAAAGCTTATGATGAAGCATTACCATTAAGTAAAGGTGCAAATGAAAGAATTAAATTTTATGAACTTTACTTATTGATGGTGCACTTAGTGAAGTTTGGTTCAATGTATGCAGGTAGTGTTCAGAGAACAATGGATGACATATTAAATGATAAGTAAAAAGGATTGGGATGAAAATTTATCCCAATCCTTTATTTATTGTGTTGATATTGTATAGTTGCTGTTAAATGAACATCATCTTCACCTATATTACGATAAGTATGTGTGACGTCAGATTCGAAACGTATCGCATCATCTTGACGTACTGTGTGTTTAACGCCATTGATATCGACTTCAAGTGTGCCTCTATGAACGATGATGTATTCCTCAGATCCATTGTGATGTCCTTCTGATTTCATTTCAGCTCCACTTTGTAAAATCATATTAAACATTTCAAAATTTTTATCAATATTAAATGGGAAATATGGGTATATCGTGACGGATTGATTATCGTTATATATAGGTGTAATGTCTGCTTTAGACACGCAATTAATGTTATCTTCTTTATTAGAAATTAAGTCGGATATAGGTAAATGTAAGCCATTTGCTATTTTCCATAAAGTTGTAATGGTAGGATTAGATTGTCCATTCTCAATTTGATTGAGCATTGTTTTGCTAACGCCTGTCAATTTAGATACTGTGCTTAGGCTTAATTGTTGCGATGTTCGGTACTGTGACAAATTATGCGCAACAATTGTATGGATATCTTTCATAAATATAAACACTCCTATTTACTTTATAACGAACGCATTGTACAATATAATGTGTTCTTTATAACGAACGTTAAGAACAGTATAACAGAAATTCACTTTAGGGAGATAATAAAAAGATGGATCATATAAATAGAAGTAAAAAACAAACTTTAATATTATTTATTGGTATCTTACTAATTGGAGCAAGTTTAAGAGCACCTATTACTTCAGTAGGGATTGCATTGCCTTCAATTAAAGAAACTTTAAATTTATCCAATACATCTGTCAGTTTAATCACAATTATTCCATTGCTTTCATTTGCAGTGATTTCACTATTCGCTGCTAAAATTAGTCATAAATTTGGATTAGAACGTACAGTTTTTGGTGCACTCATTTTAATTTGTATAGGTATTGCTTTAAGGGCAATTACTGGAGTCTCTTGGTTATATGTCGGTACGGTATTAATAGGTGTAGGGATTGCGTTTGGAAATGTGTTAACACCAGGTATCATTAAAATGAACTTCCCGTTACGTATAGGTATCATGACAGGTTATTACACAGTTGTGATGAATATATTCGGAAGTGCTTCATCATATGTTACAGCACCACTTGTTAAACATTTTAATTACAACATTGCAATCAGTTTAATAGGTATTGTAACGTTTATAGGTATTATTATATGGTCATTCCAGTTAAACAAACATGAAACAGTTAATAGTTCTCAAACTACGACAAATATAAATGTTTGGAAATCACCATTGTCATGGCAAATTACGCTATTAATGGGCGGCCAGTCAATGATATTTTATTCATTGATAAATTGGTTACCTGAATTTTTATTAAGTCATGGTACACCGATTAATGAAGCGGGGATTTATTTATCTATTCTTCAATTAGCGATTATTCCACTAACTTTTGTCACACCTATATTTGCTGAAAAAATGAAGAACCAAGTTCTGATTACTTTTGTGACAGGATTACTTTTCGTATTAGGTATACTAACGTTAATGTTACAACCTAACTGGGCATTTTTAGGTATTATATTGATTGGTATTGCCAGTGGTTTAGCATTTGGACTTGTTAATACATTCTTTGGATTAAGAACAGAAAATGGTTTAACGGCAGCCAAATTATCAGGTATGTCACAGTCAGTAGGGTATTTATTTGCTGCGATTGGTCCATTACTATTCGGTATACTGCACGATGCTACAAATAGTTGGAATACGTCATTTGGCATACTGCTTGTTACGTCAATTATCATTATGATTATAGGATCACGTGCGGGTAGAAACATTACAATAGAACAAACTTTAGGAGCGAGACATTAAATTAATGTCTCGTTTTCTTTATTTCTATTTATTAATTATAAATAAATTACAATATTATGAACAAAATACATATAATTTTATAAAAAAAGGAAAACGCTTTCTAGTAGTGCTTTATTTTCTGATTATTTATAGTATAATTGTCCCATGAAGTTTGAATAAAATTAAATAGATAAATCTTAACTGAAAAGTTTGTAATGAGGAGTGACATGAAAGAATGGAAGACAATCATTTAAAAAGGGGTCTGAGTTCACGTCAAGTACAGATGATTGCACTTGGTGGAACAATAGGTGTTGGTTTGTTTATGGGTGCTTCAAGCACTATCAAATGGTCGGGACCATCTGCAATATTCGCTTATTTAGTAGCAGGCCTTTTCTTGTATTTAGTAATGAGAGCAATGGGAGAATTAGTTTATTTGTATCCGACTACAGGATCATTCGCCAACTATGCGAGTGATTATTTACATCCAGTAGCTGGTTATGTAACAGCTTGGAGTAACATATTCCAGTGGATAGTAGTAGGTATGAGTGAAGTAATCGCTGTTGGTCAATATATGCAATACTGGTGGCCAGATTTACCAACATGGATACCAGGGGTAATAGTAGTTGTAACTTTAGCTGCAGCAAATTTAGCGTCAGTTAAAGCTTTCGGTGAATTTGAATTCTGGTTTGCAATGATTAAAGTAGTAACAATTATTTTAATGATTATAGCTGGTTTCGGTCTAATCTTCTTTGGACTTGGAAATGGCGGGAATGCTATAGGATTAGGAAACTTAACAGAACATGGTGGATTCTTCCCTAAAGGCATCGTAGGTTTCTTCTTTGCATTATCAATGGTTGTAGGTTCTTATCAAGGGGTAGAATTAATAGGGATTACAGCTGGTGAAACGAAAGATCCACAGAAAAATATTAAAAAAGCCGTTAATGGTGTAATATGGCGTATTTTAATCTTTTACATAGGTGCAATTTTCGTTATTGTAACAGTTTATCCATGGGATCAATTAGGTAACGTAGGTAGTCCATTTGTTGCAACATTCGCAAAAGTAGGTATCACAATTGCGGCAGGATTAATCAACTTTGTTGTTATAACAGCAGCAATGTCAGGTTGTAACTCAGGTATATTTAGTTCAAGCCGTATGGTTTATACATTAGCTCAAAAAGGACAAATGCCTCGTATTTTCACAAAAGTTATGAAAACAGGGGTACCATTCTTTGCAGTATTAGCAATTTCAATTGGTATTTTTGTAGGTGTTATTTTAAATATTGTATTACCATTAGTGATTGATGGTTCTGAAAATATCTTTGTGTATGTATACAGTGCATCAATACTACCAGGTATGGTTCCTTGGTTTATGATTTTATTTAGTCATATTCAATTTAGAAGAAATCATTCAGATGAAATTAAAGATCATCCATTCAAGATGCCATTTGCACCATACTCTAACTATTTAACATTAGGATTCTTTATCTTAGTATTAATCGGTATGTTGTTCAATTCAGAAACACGCGTTTCTGTTATTATCGGTATTGTATTCTTATCCGTAATGACAATTGTATACTTCTTAAGAGGTTATCATAAAGAAGATAAAGGTGAGTATTAAGCCTTTAACATAAAGCGTCTGGGACAGAAATGTTCTAGACGCTTTTTCATACTTTTAGAAATATGGGGGATGAGGTATATTTTAGATGCGGGGAACATGTGAGTGAGGTGTGACTAGCAATGTTGGAGGTCTGAATATTGCAAGTGGGGTGCGACAAGCAATGTTGGAGGTCTGAACATTGCAAGTGGAGTGTGACAAGCAATGTTGGAAGGCTGAATATTGCAAGTGAGGTGAGACAAGCAATGTTCAGGACCTTGTATTTATCAAGACTGGCCAAACAAGATAAATAGGAGCTCTGTATATTGCAAGACTGCCTAAACAAGCAACATAGAGCTCATCTCCCTCAAATTTCCCATATGAAAGAGACTGGAATGCAATATTCCAGTCTCATTATTTTATATGAATAATGTTTGTTTATTGATTTTGATGTATTGCTTTAATAAAGTCTACAAATTTTTCTCGGAATTGTTCGTTTTGTGCATGCATACATACTTCTACTTTACCTTCATCACTAAATTCTGTGTATGTACATCCTGCTGCTTGTCCTTCTGTTATGACAGATACATCGGCACGCTGTGTTGTAAACATTTCTGGATATAATAAGTAGAAGATTGTACATAAGTCATGAATGATATGTTCATGTTCTTCGCCGGCATTTACATCGTTGTATGAAGATAACATATTTATAATGATGTTTCCAAAATCTCCTTGTGTTTGAATGATATTTAAATCATCTTTATTGATCATAGTTTCTCTTGTTACATCAAGTCCACACATTACGATTGGGACATCTTGATCGAAAACAATTTTTGCTGCATGTGGGTCTACAAAAATATTAAATTCTGCAACGGGCGTAGCGTTTCCTCCAACTGCTGCGCCGCCCATTAACACGATTTGTTTAATGTTCTTTTTAGTTTCAGGGAATAGTGAGAATAACAGCCCTATATTTGTTAGTGGCCCAATTGGTACGAGTGTAATAGGTTCTTCAGAATTCAAGATAGTATCTCTCATTGCGATAACAGCATGTTCTTCTAGAATATCATTATGTAAAGTGGTATTGATTTGAGCATTTCCTATACCATTTTGACCATGTACATGTTCTGCTGTTTCAAGTGTATTAATCAGTGGTTTATCTACACCTTTAGCAACTGGCGTATTTGAATGAAAGTAACTTACAATATCTAATGCATTTTGAGTTGTGTGTTCAATGCCTACATTACCACCAATAGTTGTGATTAATTTTACATCTAATTCTTTACTATGTAGTGCTGCAGAAATCGCTATAATATCGTCTATTCCAGGGTCCGTGTCAATAATAATCGGGATTGTCATGTTGTTCGCTCCTTTATCGGTATGATATATATAGTATAACAAAGTACAATTATAATTACGGAATGAACGATTAATTGCACTTTTTGAAAATAAGACAGAAGGCAGAGTAACCTTTTAAAATAAATGACGTATTGTAAAAAAAGTATATAATGGTGTTAAAGGTTATGTTCATGCGTTTGCAACTTCAATTTGCTCAGGGTGCAAAGTAAAGTATCGGGATATTTTGAAGTAGTCGTTATATAGTAAACATAAGGAGTTGGTTGATATGAATATTGGAGCTAGAATTAAAGAAGAGAGAGAAATTAATGGATGGTCTCAAGAAGAACTCGCTAACAAATTACATGTCACAAGACAAAGTGTTTCTAAATGGGAACTCGGTAAAGTATATCCAGGTATAGATATATTGGTACAAATGAGCGATATCTTTGATGTATCTTTAGATGAGTTAATCAAAGGGGATAAAAATTTAAAAAACACGATAATTGAGACTTATCGAAATGAACCTAATCATAATCAAAACTATTATGATCGTCCGATGAATGGTTGGGAGTTCTTATCAAGATTTTGGTGGCTCGTATTTCCGTTTGGAGGTATTATAATAGGTATCATTAATGCACTCGTACAATAAACAGAAGAGGTGATGAATATGGATAAACATTTATATATAGCACATGGCTATACTGCAAACAGTAAAAAGCATTGGTTTAAATGGTTAACAGAACAAATTGACGATATAGATAGTAAAGTATTGGACTTTCCTAATTCATCAAATCCTGTGTTAGAAGACTGGAATAAGACTCTATTAGATGAAGTAGATATAACGAGTGGTAATAATGTAATCGTTGCACATAGTTTAGGTGTAGTGACGGTATTAGATTATCTATCTAGATATGAAGGAGAATGGAATGTTAAAGGACTTGTTCTTGTAGCAGGCTTTTATGAAAAGATTCCTAACTTAAATAAAATTGATGCTTACATGGATCAAACGCATGTAGATTTTGAAAAGATTATTAAACGTGTACCAAACATTGTGAGTGTCATAGCATCTAATGACCGTTTAGTTCCGCGAAATTTAAGTGAACGATTGGCAGAAAAGCTTCAATCTGAAGAGGTTATTGTTGAACATGAAGGGCATTTCTGTGATTCAGACGGTTATACTGAGTTTCCAGAAGTTGCTGAAATCGTAAATGATATGATTAATAAATAAAATATATACAAAAAAAACGCCCCTGGCTATTGCCGGGGGCGTTGGATTAATGTGTTGAATAAAATTTTAATACTGCTTATATATTATGCAGTTACCCATTGTGAAGCGCCTGCAGTGTTGTATAATTTAACAGCTGCTGCATCTTGTACTGATTCTGGAGCTTCTGTTGGAGATACACCTTTATATTCTGCTGGTGCTACTGAATCCCAAGTGCTTTGTAAGAATTGGTATTTACCTGCTGCACCTGAAGTTGGGTTAACAGCTTTTAAGTCTCCGCCAGATTCACGTTGAGCAATAAGTTTTAAGTGATCATTAACATTTACACTTGAACCTTCAGAAGCTGAAGATGAACTTGTAGATGTTTGAGTTGTTTGTGTAGTAGTTTGTTGAGTTTGTTGTGTTTCTTGTTTTGGTGCTTCTACTTGTTGAGTTGCTTGTTCATTAGCTGTGTTGTTTGCTGCTGGAGCTGGAGTTTGTTCAGCTACGTTTTCTTCAGCTACTGGTTGTTGTTGCTCAGCTACAGGAGCTTGAGTGCTTTCAGAGTCAGCTGCATTAGTTGCATGGTATTCCCAAGTAAAGTTGTGACCATCTGATTGGAAGTTATACTCGAAACCATCTAATGTGAAGTTAATGTTATATGCGCCTTCTTGAACCGCATGTTCATTAAGTTCTGGTGCATTAGATTGAGCTAACTGAGCTAATTGCTCTTTATTTACGTCCTGTTCAGCTGCGTCTGCTACTTGTGTAGATGCAACACCTGTTGCTCCGATTGCTACTGCTAATGATGAAGTTAAAAATGCTTTTTTCATAATTTTAAAACCCTCCGAATAATTTTTTTATTTATAGTATCTTTTTTAAGATGATAATTTCTTTGTTAGTTAAAAATTCTTCCCTAAAAATGGGACAAGACAACAATAACATATATAGAGGCTTTGTAAATTACAGTCAAATAACAAAAGATTACAATGTAGAAGAAATAATGTAATAATGAATTACGCTCGTTATATTTTGTAATATTACACCTAAGTTTACCAATTGTATACAATTGGATGATAAAATAGTCGGATTTTATATAATGAAATAGAATCCTTTCATGACGGTTTTGAAAGTAGATATATAAAATTTAAAATTCGATTTCATTACTAAGAAATAAGTTCGTAGAATAAAAATGTAAAATTTTAGATGTGTAAATTGAATCGATCATATTTTGTTTATGAAAAGTTCATAATATAAATTTGATGTTTCTTATAATGCTTCTATAGTTAGTGCGGGTATGTTTCAGCATGATTATGACGATAATAGACTGAATTATCAGTAATATTACTAATGCTATACCTACAATTCTCTTGTGTAATATTTTTGATATCATTGTAATATTGTTGTAACATTAAGGTGTACAATTATACTAAAAGGGAGTGATGATAATGAATAAAATAACTAAATTAACAATTGCAACAGGAATTTCTTTCGGAACAATTTTTGGTATTGTAGATTTTCCTGGTCAAGACGGTCATGAAGTTGAAGCAGCCACAACACCTTACTACACTTATAAAGGTTACACCGGTCATGACGGTAGTTTTATTTTAGATTCAGCTTTCATCAATGCTTTAGTGTATAAGAACGTTACAATGAATAATTATAGAATTGTTCAACCACAATCTTATGAAGGAAATATTTATACGCATAGAACTTCATACGATCAAACATTCTATTTCGGAGGAAAATATGAAGAAGAATATGCTGCAAGTGCTAAATTCCCAGTGAAAAAGCATCACATTTCAAAAGCACAAATTCTTAAAGCTTACGGAAATGATTATACTATAGAAGAAACTAGTAACGGAGATGAATATAGATTCCTAGTAGGCGGCAATCTTATCATATTTACAATAGATGATAATTACGTCACAACAGTTAATATTGGTGAGAATTTAAAATAGCATAAAGACATTGAATTATTATTTTTACAACTATATAATGAAACTAACTTAAACGAACGGAGGTGTTTTAGATGTTTCTTTTAGCTCATAGTTGCAGATTTTTCGTAATCGTACGCAACAAATTTGCGGATGTTCTTCCAAAATTGGCGGAGTATGTCTTTTTTGAAGAAAAATATAGCTATAAGGAATGTCTAACACCAGCTTCCTTATAGACCGATTTTGGAGGAAGCAAAATGAATATTATTAATATGTCTAAACTATCGAAGTCTTATACAGGTGATCTCATCTTTGAGGATATTAAATATGACTTAAATGAAGGAGATTGCGTAGGACTAGTTGGAAGAAATGGTGAAGGTAAGAGTACATTATTGAAATTGATGGGTGGTATCGAAGTGCCGACAGAGGGGCAAATAAGCTGGCAAAAGAACATTTCAATTGGATATTTAAACCAGTTACCACAGTATGAAGCAGATAAAGAAATTTATGAGTGTTTATCAGAAGTATTTAAAGAAATCAATCACGTCTCTCAAAAAATGAAATTTTTAGAAGATGAAATGGCAAATAATGCAGATGATTTAGAACGTTTATTAAAGCAATATGGCGCATTGCAAGAAACATTTGAAGAAATAGGCGGATATGAAAGAGATGCACTTATAAGAAGAGTTAGTCATGGTTTGAAAATTGATCAATTATTAAATCAAACGTGGGGGAACCTCTCTGGAGGAGAACGTACTAAAGTAGGACTCGCTCAAATATTATTGCAACAGCCTAAACTACTATTATTAGATGAACCAACCAATCATTTAGATATTTCTTCTATTGATTGGTTAGCAGATTTTATTAAACAATATAATGGTGCAGTTATGATTGTATCGCACGATCGATACTTTTTAGATGAAACAGTCAATCAAATATTAGAAATCGATCAAGGACATCTGCACATTTATCACGGTAATTATAGTTATTTTGTGAAAGAAAAAGAAGCACGCATTATACGTGAATTTGAAGCATATCAGACACAACAGAAGAAAATTAAAAAAATGGAAGACTCCATTAAACAATTAAGATTGTGGGCGAGTCAAGCAAAGCCACCAAATGCTGCAATGTATAAACGTGCGAAAAGTATGGAAAAAGCATTAAATAGAATTAAAAGATTAGATAAACCAGTACTAGAAAATAAAAAAATGAATGTAAACTTAACAGAAGGACAGCGTGTCTCAAATGATGTGATTGAATTCAAAAAAGTTTCTAAAATGTATGAAGATATACTATTCGAAGATATCGATTTACTTATTAGAAGAAAAGAACACGTATCCATTATCGGTAACAACGGTACAGGGAAAAGCACATTATTAAAAATGATGATGCATCAAGTAGAACCAGACGATGGAGAAGTCCATTGTGCTTCAAACTTAAGAATAGGTTACTTATCTCAACATACGTTTGAAAATATAGAAAATCAAACAGTCATAGAAACATTTAGAGATGTCGTGCATGTAACAGAAGGGCAAGCAAGACACATACTTGCACAATTTATGTTCTATGGAGAAGATGTATTTAACAAAGTGGAAAGTTTAAGTGGTGGAGAAAAAATGAGATTAAGATGGGCACAAATCGTTAACCAAGACTTTAACGTGCTCATACTTGATGAACCAACAAACCATTTAGATATAGATTCAAAAGAAACAATAGAAGAAGCCCTGTTAGAATACGAAGGTACCGTAATAGCCGTATCACATGACAGATATTTCTTAAATAAACTGTTTGATATAACGTATTTACTACAAGATAAACAACTCACAAAATATGAAGGAAATTATGATTACGTAAAAGAGAAGTTATCATGATAAAAATAAAGCGACGCCCGAAAAAGGCGTCGCTTTTCATATTATATATAGGTTTTGTAACGGTTTTGTATAGGATTTTGGACTGGCTAACGCTCAAGAGTGGAAAACAAGATCGTTAGAAATTCTAACGCTCAAGAAACCGAAACAAGATCGTTAGCGCATGAGAACTAGCGCAAAAAATGAAAAAAAGTCGCTCTAACGCTCAAGAGTGGGAAACAAGATCGTTAGAAATTCTAACGCTCAAGAAATCAAAACAAGATCGTTAGCGCAACATTTTTCATTTAACTTTAAAGTGAAGTAAATCTATTTATAGCTGTTTCTAAGATGATATCTTTTTCTAGTTCTTTTGGTGTCCATGGAATATAGTGGTCTACTGGTATACCTGTTTTTCCCATACTTTTACCTAAATCTACATTTCCGTCTTTAGAGTGTGGGACGCTTAATTTATATTTACCGTTAATATCGACAAACATAACATTACTATAATCGTTCATACCTTTAGTAGGTCTACCTATAATTTCAATATTTTTAAATTCATGTGCAAATTTTACAAAGTTATCTCCTGAACTTCCGCATTCAAAGTCCGCTAGTACCTTTACATCTGGACATTTTTCTTGAATGCCTTCAATCGTATCAGGTTCTGGATTGTCATTGATATTAACAAGTCCTTTATCATAGTTATCTTTATATAGATTTAAAATTGATTTATATTCATCGAGATCATCTGAATCTGGCATCTGTTTTATGAGTTCAGAAATTATATGTATTCTTTCATCGCAATATGCTTTTGTAAATCTATGATAATATGGCGTATCATCAGTTATTGTAATACTTTCACTTGTTAAATAAGGTAATAACTTTAAATAAGCTAAATCTGAACCACCGCGATTACCTCGCACATCAATAATAATTTGTTTCGCATTTAAAAGTAAGTTTTTATGCTTATCTATTAAGTTAGAGATTTTTAAATGATCAATAAAGTCGGTAAATTTTAAATAAATATAGGTATGTTTATTTTCGATAATGTATGATTGTTCAAAGAAATCCGGTTTATCCTTTTGTAAAATAGATATTTCTTTAGAATCGGATACGATATATTTATATTTTTTAAGTACGTCTGACCATTCCATTCTTTCTGGGTTACTGGATTTTAATAAATCATGATCATTTTCAAGTATATATTTGATTGAGTAAGAACCTAAATTATGAATAACAGAACCCGTTGGAATTTGTGGATTCCTGGAGTCTATCACATATAATTGATCATTATGTAATTGAACTCTAATATTTGGATAAAGTCCGTTAAGTTCAATTAATTTAAGATGTGAATCGTGAAATTTATTCAAATATTTAGTCATGTAAAAATAAAATTCTTCTTCACTAATATTAGAAATTTTAGATGGAAATTGTGTTATAAGTTCTTTCTTATCAAAGTAACCTGCATATTCATTAATGAGTTGATTTTCAATGATGTTAAATTCTTTTAATGTCATATGATGCACTCCATTCATTTTAATATAGTTGAATATTATTTTTTCCCTTCTCCCCACACTACATCTTCCTATGATTTCAAATAGTATAGACTGAATTCTAAGTCGTTTAATAAGTGTTCTTTCATGAGTTCTATTGCTGCTTCGGTTTGTCTTTTTTCTAGCATTTCTGCTATTTTTTGATGTTCTTCTATAAGACCTGGGCGCTTTTTATTGATAACTGTTTTGCTGAATAGGTATATATAACTTTTTAATTTACTATACGTATCTATTATAAAACTATTTTTTGTGGCGCTCATGATTTTTTGATGGAATTGATCGTTGATTTGTATAATTTCTTCTTCTGTTTTGTCGTCTCCGATTGTTGCATAACTTTTTAATTCTTCGATATCGTCTTGTGTGAATACGATACTCGCTTTTTTGATTGCGTGTGTTTCTATTAAAATACGCATCTCAAAGATATTTCGATATTCTTCTACTGTTGGTACATAAATATAACCGTCTCTTATGAAGTATTCTAATTCTAGCTGTTTTATAGCTTCTCTTATCGGTGTTCTACTAACATTATATCTTTGTGCAAGTTTGCTTTCTGTTATTTTTTCATTTTGTGTTAAGTCACCATTTATAATGTCATTTCTTATTTTTTGATATATAGATAATTCCTTATTTGCCATCGTTTTCACCTCGTTAACTTCATCTTACTATAAAAAAAATTGAAATAAAATGTATACATTTATTAAATTTTAGTATACAATACCTGTAAACGTTTACAGAAAAGGAGCATAAAAATGAAAATTGGATTTGTTGGATTAGGTATTATGGGTAAGCCAATGGTGAAAAACTTAATCAAAGCTAATAAAGATGTATTAGTGAATGATTTAAATAAAGAAGCTGAAAAAGAGGTTGAAGCATTAGGTGCGAAAGTTGTATCTATTGAAGAAATGGCTAGAGATGCTGAAGTGATGATTACGATGTTGCCTAATGGTGCTATTGTTAAATCAGTTTTATACAGTGGTGAAACGGCCGTATTAAACCAAAGTGAAATTAATGTCAAAATGGTTATTGATATGAGTTCTTTAACACCTAATGAATCTTTAGAAATTAGTAAAGTACTTGAAGAAAAAGATATTCAGTATGTAGATGCACCAGTTAGTGGAGGAGAACCACTTGCGATTACAGGAGAATTAGCCGTAATGGTAGGTTGTGATGAAGATTTATTAGAAGATATTAAAGAAGTACTTCGTCCAGTTTCTGGATCTGTTGTGAGAGTTGGTCATGTTGGTTCTGGCAGTGTTGTTAAATTGGCGAATCAAATTATCGTTAATACAAATATTGCAGCATTGTCCGAAGCGGTTGTACTCGCTAAGAAATTTGATATAGATTTGACAGAAATGCATGAAGCAATCAAAAATGGTTTAGCAGGTTCAGCAGTTATGGAAGCCAAATTCCCTAAAATGATTGAACAAGATTATAAACCAGGTGGCACTTTAAACATTAATTTAAAAGACTTGAAAAATGTATCATCAACAGCAGATACAGCAGGTTTAACGTTACCAGTAGTTAATCAAATTAAAGAAATTTATAAATCAGAAGTTGCACAAGGTAATGGTTTAAATGACCATTCAGGTATCATTCAATACTTCGAAAAAATAAATAATATGTAGGTGGAAATGATGTTAACAAAAGATTTAATAAATGAATTTAAGCATGATGATATAAACAAACATTTAGCAGATTTAAAATATAAAATTATTGTACTAGATGATGATCCTACAGGCACTCAAACAGTTAAAGATTTACCTGTATATACGAAGTGGACTGAGGAATGGATTGAAGATGGTTTTCTTCAATCCCATAATATGTTTTACATTTTGACGAATTCTAGAGCGTTAAATGAAGAAGAGACGATTTCTTTACACCAAGAGGTAAGCGCTAACATACAAAAAGTAGCTAATAAGTTGGATATACCTTATTTAATTATTAGTAGAGGAGATTCAACATTAAGAGGTCATTTTTATTTAGAACCTAAAGTGTTAAGTGAATCTAGTGACCAAGCTTTTGATGCTGTATTCTATATTCCAGCTTTCTTTGAAGGCAATAGATATACATATGAAGGCATTCATTACCTTAAAGAAGGCGAGCAATATATCCCAGTATCTGAAAGTGAATTTGCACAAGATACAACATTTGGATTTAAGTCTAAACATATGAATGACTTTATTAGCGAAAAAAGTAATGGCGAAGTTCAATCTGACGAAGTTTATCATATTACATTAGAAAACTTACGACAAAGAGATAAAGAAACGATTTTTAATGTATTTTCAAATTTAAATAACTTTGATCAAGTCGTAGTAGATGCTGTAAATGATGAGGATATGAATTTCTTTGTAGCTTGTTTGACTGAATTTTTAGCACAACATGATAAACGCTTTATCTTTAGAACAGCAGCATCTTTTGTTAAAGCAATTTGTGAAACACCTGGAGAAATTATCAATTTAAATTCTTATAAAGAAAATGATAATGGTGGCATCATTGTTGTTGGTTCACATGTTAAAAAGTCATCAGATCAACTGAAATACTTATTAGACCATTCATTTATTAGTGAAATAGAATTTGACGTTACGCAAATAGCGTCAACCAATTTACAAGCTTATGTTGATGACATTACACAACTCGTTGAAAGATACATTGATAACGGTGAAGATGTTGTCATTTATACGTCAAGAGATGTTATTAGAACTGAGAACTTGCAACATAATTTAAGTATTTCTACTGCAATTTCAAATAGTTTAGTATCAATCGTTTCAAATTTAGATGTACAACCGAAGTTTATTATCGCTAAAGGTGGTATAACTTCAAGCGATGTTGCGACAAAAGGATTAAAAATTGAAAAAGCAAAAGTCATCGGTCAAATTACACAAGGGGTTCCAGTATGGCTAACAGGTCCTGAAGCGAAATATCAAAATATACCTTATGTTATATTCCCAGGAAATGTCGGAGATGAAGAAACTTTAAGCAGTGTATATGAATTAAATCGTTAAATATATAAAGAGAGAGGGATTTAAATGTTGGGAGAATACTGGCCACTGATTAGTGTTGTAATTGGTGTATTAATTTTATTAGCGCTGATTATGTACTTTAAATTAAATACGTTTGTTGCTTTAATTATCACTTCAATGTTAACAGGTATTATTCTAGGTATGCCACTTGATAAAATTGTGGAAACCATTGAAAAAGGTATGGGCGATACACTAGGTCATATTGCGATTATTTTTGGATTAGGTTCGATTTTAGGTAAGTTAT
The DNA here is from genome assembly GCF_022386965.1 of Mammaliicoccus sp. B-M6. NCBI lineage: Bacteria > Bacillati > Bacillota > Bacilli > Caryophanales > Staphylococcaceae > Mammaliicoccus > Mammaliicoccus sp. B-M6. Next base: position 33,431 of record NZ_JAJNHJ010000016.1, on the reverse strand, counting down.
TATCTGACGGTGGTGGTGCAACAAGAATTGCAGATACACTGATCAATACGTTTGGTAAAAAATATGTAACTTTGGCAATGATTATTGCATCATTTATTATCGGGATATCTTTATTTTTAGAAGTTGCATTTGTGTTATTAATTCCTTTAGTGTTTACGTTGGCTAAAAGAATGAAAATATCTAATTTACAAGTTGGTATTCCAATGGCGACTTCAATTGCCGTTACGCACGGATTCTTACCACCACACCCAGGTCCAGTAGCGATATCAGAAGCGGTTAATGCCAATATTGGCGAAGTACTGATGTATGGTCTTATCATTGGTGTACCTTTAGCAATCGTAGTCGGCGGGATCTTCCCTAAATTTGCATATGCTATTGCACCTGTAGCATTTGAAAAGAAAGGGAACACAACAAGTATAGGTAAAATTAATGATTTTAGTAATGAAAAATTACCGAACTTTGGTATTAGTTTATTAACAGCATTATTCCCAGTTATTTTAATGTTATTTGCTACGGTAGTTCAACTTATAACTGGTCATGATCAAGAACCAACAAACTGGTTTGAATCCATCGTGTACTTACTTGGTTCATCTGTTACAGCAATGCTATTAGCTGTATTATTGGCGATATATTCAATGGGTATTAAACAATCTAAGAATATGACAACGATTATGAAATCATTTGAAGAAGCTATAGGACCAATAGCAATGTTACTTTTAATTATCGGTGGGGGCGGTACATTTAAACAAATCCTCATTGATGGTGGTGTTGGTGACACAATTTCAGAAATATTCCACGGTACAGAAATGTCACCAATTTTTCTTGCATGGTTAGCTGCTGCTTTATTAAGAGTAGCACTTGGTTCAACAACAGTAGCAGCAATTTCTTCAGTAGGTATTGTATTACCATTATTACAAGCTTCAGATGTGAATATTTCACTTGTCGTACTTGCGATTGGTGCAGGTAGTATATTCTGCTCACATGTGAACGATGCTGGATTCTGGATGTTCAAAGAATACTTTGGTTTAACAATTAAAGAAACATTCTTAACATGGACACTTCTAGAATCTGTACTTTCTGTATTAGGATTGATATTAATATTAATCGTCAATTTAATTGTATAATTTTGAAACAGTCTGGGACATATGTATATGTCTCGGCTTTTACTTTTTTCATTATTACAAATTAATGTACAAAACTTGTATTAAAAGGTAATATGGTAGCGATTACATTAATAAAGGAGCATGATTATGTGGATTGATATTACACAACAATTGACGAACAATATTGCACACTGGCCAGGTGATGAGCCATTTCATTTTAAACTTTCAGCGACTAAAGAAGAAACGGGTTCTGTAAATATTGGTAGTATTTCAACAAGCACACATATAGGCACACATATGGATGCGCCATATCACTTTGATGAAGAAGGTATCAAGATTCATGAAATTGACGTCAATCGTTTAATTGGCGATGCAACATTGATAGAAATTATGGATGAAACTTTAATCACCCAGGAAATACTCAAGAAATATGATATTAAAGGGACGATTATAATGATTAAGACTAAATCAGAAGCACATTCTGAAGTGTTTCCAGAGTCAGTACCTGTCTTAACAGAAGATGCCATTCAATATTTATCTTCAATAGAGATTAAAGTATTTGGTATTGATGTGCCATCAGTAGATGATATTGACTCTAAAACGTTAGACAATCATCATGCATTTAATCAATACGACATCATTAATATTGAAAATCTATTATTAGAAAATGTATCAGAAGGTTATTATAACTTCATTGGATTACCTTTAAATATAGTAGGTGCAGACGGATCGCCAATAAGAGCGGTCATTGCTAAAAAGGGGGAGTAGTTGTGAGCGAATTTCAAGATGAATCACTTAAAGGGGAAAGTGTGAAGACAGATTTTTCGAAGGACATGACGTATAGTGAATATTTAGGTTTAGATAAAGTATTATCAGCACAACATACATTAACAGATGCGCACGATGAGAAATTATTCATTATTGTCCATCAAGTATCAGAACTGTGGATGAACTTAATTATTCATGAATTAAATTCTGCAAGTGATGATATTAAATCTGATCAATATAAACAAGCATTTAAAAAATTAGCTCGTGTAGGTAATATACAAAAACAACTCATTCAAGTATGGGAAGTATTATCAACCATGACACCAAGTGATTACTTGAAATTTAGAGATGACTTAGGGAATTCTTCAGGATTTCAATCTTTTCAAAATAGAATGATTGAATATAGTTTAGGATATAAAACAACACACGCTTTAAAAATCTATGAAAAAGACCCAAATATATATCAGCAGTTGAAAACACAACTAGAACGACCAAGTATTTATGATGAAACAATTAAAGCAGTACATAGAGCAGGATTTAACATAGACTCCGAAGTGTTAAATAGGGAAGTTACACAAAATTATATGCGGAATGATTCAGTCAAAGAAGCTTTTAAAGCAATATATTTACAATCAGACGCATACTTTGAATTGTATGAACTTCTAGAGAAATTAACAGATGTAGAAGATAGATACAGTCAGTGGCGATTTAGACATATGAAGACCGTACAAAGAATAATAGGATTCAAAACAGGAACAGGTGGAAGTTCAGGTGTAAACTATTTAAAACGGGTTATTGACCAGAACTTCTTCCCAGAATTGTGGGAATTGCGCACAGAGTTATAAGTTGAGAATGGAAGTATAGGTATTTCCAGGCCGATAAAAATAAAATAGCGACCCGGAAATGAGATTTTCAGGCCGATAAATAAAAATAGCGACCCGAAAATGAGATTTTCAGGCCGATAAAAATAAATACCGGTCCAGAAATAGAAAATATGGACCGATAAAAAAATTTACCGATCCAGAAACAAAAATGAAGCTGAGGCAATGACCGTTGCCTCAGCTTTCTGCTTTCAAAGTCCTTCTAATTCTAGCTCATTTCGCTATCTTTAACATCTGTTATAAACATATGTCCTGGTGCGTGCGTAATCATGATGTCTGGTTTGGCATCTAATGCGACAGATTGTGGTGTTACACCGCATCCCCAGAATACAGGAACTTCTCCGTCTTTAATTGTTACAGCTTCACCGAAATCAGGTTGGTCAATGTTTCCGATACCGATTTCACTTGGATTTCCAATATGTATTGGTGTACCGTGTACTTCTTTGAAATGTGTTGTGATTTCAGTAGCTTTAATTGCTTCTGACATCGTCATAGGTCGCATGCTTACTGTAATGTTTCCTTTAAAAGTACCACTTGGTTCAGCTGGTATATTTGTGATGTACATCGGTACGTTATGATTTTCTTCTATATGACGTACTGGAATGCCCGCTTCAAGCAAAGCATGTTCAAATGTAAAGCTGCATCCAATCAAGAAGCTGACCATATCATCTGTATACAACGCTTTAATATCCTCGTATTCTTGAACAAATTTGCCATCTTTATAAAGTCTGTACAATCCAACATCTGTTCTAATATCCGCTTCTTTTCCATATTTACTAAATGACGGCGATCCTACTTCGGATACATCAAGTAATGGACATGTCTTCGGATTTTTAAAGCAAAATTTCAAAAAATCATAAGCATATTTAGAAGGCAAGATGACGACATTTGCTTGGACATACCCTTTAGCCATCCCACTAGTTGGTCGTGTTAATGCGCCTTGTCTAATACTTGCTCTAATTTCCTCTGGTGATGCAGTTTGTAAATTCATGATATTATCCCCTTTCTGCATGGTTCTCCTTATTATATCATTTAAACATTATTCCGAGCTTTCTAACAATCATATGGTAAAATATTTGTTGGTATGAACGTATAGAAAAGTAAAGAAACGATAGGTGTTTATATGTTAAATTTATTTGTCTTATTATTAGAACGTGTTGGTTTAATTATACTTGTTGCCTACATATTAATGAATACCACGTATTTTAAAAATATGATGGGTGAACGTGAAAAATGGTATGTAAAATGGCGATTGATCATTGTATTTTCATCATTTGCATTGTTATCTAATTTTACAGGTGTCGCGATACATAATGGTGAAATTGTATCGAGTATGATTTATTTACATCTCGGACCAGAAGTGTCACTTGCGAATACACGTGTGTTAACAATAGGCGTTTCAGGGTTAATAGGTGGACCATTTGTAGGTTTATTCGTAGGTGTGCTATCAGGTATATTTAGAGTTTATATTGGCGGTGCTGATGCATATACATATTTAATATCATCTATCGTCATTGGACTTGTCGCAGGTTACTTTGGGGCACAAGCAATGAAGTCAAAAAGTTATTTATCCGTGAAACAAAGTGCATTAGTTGGTGCATCAACGGAAGTTATTCAAATGATTTGTATATTGATATTCTCATCTCAAAAAGCAGATGCATGGGAACTTGTTCAACTTATTGCATTGCCGATGATTATCATTAATGGATTAGGTACTGCGATATTTATGTCTATTATTATTTCGACAGTTAAACAAGAAGAACAAATGAGAGCGATTCAAACGCATGATGTATTAAAGCTCGTCAATCAGACATTGCCTTATTTTAAAGAAGGATTAACAGAATCATCTGCACATCAATCAGCAAAAATTATCAAAGATCTTATGAAAGTTTCTGCTGTTGCTATTACAAATAAGACGCATATATTGGCGCATGTTGGTGTAGCTAGTGATCATCACACACCTGATAAGACCATCATTACTGATTTATCTAAAGCAGTTATTGAAACAGGTCAACAAAAAGAAGTCTATTCTAGTAAAGATATAGGGTGTCAACATCCGAACTGTCCTCTTGAAGCGGCGATCGTTATTCCGTTATATGTACATGATGATATTGTAGGAACATTGAAGTTATATTTTACAGATCATCATGATTTAACATTTGTAGAGAAACAACTAGCTGAAGGTTTAGCTAAAATATTCTCTAGTCAGTTAGAACTCGGTGCTGTTGAAACACAACGAAAATTACTACAAGATGCTGAAATTAAGTCGTTACAAGCTCAAGTTAATCCGCATTTCTTCTTTAATGCGATTAATACAATTTCAGCATTAGTTCGAATAGATCATGAGAAAGCACGTCAATTATTATTACAATTGAGTCATTTCTTCCGTTCGAATTTACAAGGTGCGAGAAACAATACGATTACAATTGTAAAAGAATTAGAACAAGTACGCGCTTATATTGCTTTAGAACAAGCGAGATATCCCGATCACTTTAAAATTGAATTTGATATACCTGAAGAACATTATTCTGCACTTGTACCACCTTTTGTTATACAAATATTAGTAGAGAATGCGATTAAACATGCGTTTACAAGTAGAAAAGATGACAATCGCATTTGGGTCAAAGTGAGTCGTAACCATCAATCGATTCAATTATGTGTAAGAGATAACGGACAAGGTATACATGAAGATAAAATTGCTATTTTAGGTAAGACAACGGTTGCCTCTCAGTCTGGAACTGGAAGTGCGTTAGAGAATTTAAATAGAAGATTAACAGGATTATTTGGAAATCATGCAGAATTACAATTCGATTCAAGTGATAAAGGAACGAAAGTATGTACGATTATTCCACACAAATATCGAGAGGAGGAAATGTAATGCATGCGTTAATTGTTGATGATGAGCCATTAGCACGTAATGAACTGAAATATTTATTGAATCAAATTGGTTCATTTAGTCAAATTGAAGAAGCAGAAAATGTTGAAGAAACATTGGAACAACTACTGTCACACGAATTTGATGTTATATTTTTAGATATTAATTTGATGGAAGAAAGTGGATTAGATTTAGCGAAGAAAATCAATAAAATGAAACATGTTCCGCATATTATCTTTGCGACTGCTCATGACACATATGCTGTACAAGCATTTGAATTAGAAGCAACAGACTATATCTTGAAACCTTTTGAGAAAGCAAGAATTGAACAAGCGATTAATAAAATTACGAATATCGAGACACAACAATCAGTGGAGCCGAAACCTGTCAATCACGATGAAGTCTTGCCTATTGAAATTGATGATCGTATTTATGTATTGAATGTAGATGATATTATTGCGATATCTGTCAACCAAGGTATTACGACGATTAATACGACTGACAATGAATATACGACAAACGAACCACTTAGTTTCTATGAGAAAAAGCTCAGTCACGCTAAATTTATTCGTATTCATCGCGCAAGTATTATCAATAAATGGCATATACAATCGGTTGAACATTGGTTTAATTCGACGTATCAAGTGACGTTGACGGGGAATATCAAATTACAAGTTAGTCGATCATATATGAAGTCATTTAAATCAGAAATAGGGTTAGTATAATTTTCAGAGCATAGATTTTGTAACTTAGAGGTCAATTATTGCATTTCGCATTGAAAACGCTTTAAAAATTGATTTTCATATTAAGATAACCTTAAGAGATTACTTCGGGAGGTTGTCAAAATGAAAAAAGTCAATAACTTCTTTCATCAAGTATTAACAATATCAATTGTATTATTAATTTCACATGTAATAGAAAGCTTTATGCCTATACCAATGCCGGCATCTGTTATCGGATTAGTGCTAATGTTTATCGCATTGACGACAGGTATTATCAAGTTAGAACAAGTAGAAGCGGTTGGTACAGCATTAACGAATAATATCGGATTCTTATTCGTTCCAGCGGGTATATCAGTAATCAACTCATTAGGCATTTTAAGTACGAGTCCAATACTTATCATATTACTAATTATTATTTCTACAATTTTATTACTTGTTTGTACGGGTATCTTTTCACAATTGATTATTAAACCAAGTGAAAAATCAGCTAAACGTACGAAAGAAATTAACAATAAACGCGTGGCAGGTGATTATGCATGATGGAACATTTAGGCCTTAATACACCATATTTCGGTATCGGATTATCTGTAACATTATTCTTAGTCGGTACTTATTTATTTAAAAAATCAAATGGATTCTTCTTGTTTGCGCCATTATTTTTCAGTATGGTTGGTGGTATTGTATTTTTAAAAGCGACAGGCATTCCATATGAAAATTACAAAATAGGTGGAGATATTATTAATTTCTTCCTAGAACCAGCAACAATTTGTTTCGCAATTCCTTTATACAAAAAACGTGAAGTACTTAAAAAGCATTGGCATCATATCATGGGTGGTATAGCGATTGGAACAGTAGCAGCACTTGTTATTATTTATATTGTAGCGAAAGCATTCCAATTTGGTGATGATATTATCGCATCAATGTTACCACAAGCAGCAACAACTGCAATTGCATTGCCAGTTTCAGAAGGTATTTCAGGTATTAAAGAACTCACATCGTTAGCCGTGATTTTAAACGCCGTTATTATTATGGCATTAGGAAATAAATTATTGAAACTCTTTAATATTACAAATCCTATTGCAAGAGGATTAGCCTTAGGTACAAGTGGACACACACTCGGTGTCGCAGCAGCAAAAGAATTAGGTGAAGTAGAAGAATCAATGGCCAGTATTTCACTCGTTCTTGTTGGTATCGTAGTCGTAGCAGTCGTTCCATTCTTTGTTATGTTCTTATTATAGAAAAAATGAAAAGCGCCCGTAACATAAACATGTTACAGGCGCTTTTGGTTTTATTTATCTACTAAAATCCATCTAGATAATATAAATGTTATTGGAATTGTAAAAATTAATCCGATAAATGGTGCAAAAGTTTCGTTTACATGAAATAACTGTACAAACACAAATAATAATAATGTTTGTAATCCCATATTTACAACTTGTGTAATAGGAAATTGAATGAATTTTTTTACGGTAGGTTGAACACGGTAAACAAAATAACAATTCAAATAAAATGAAATGATAAAGCTTATTATGAAACTCAATATATGACTCACTAAATATTGAATGTCGAACACTTTTAATAATAATAAATATATCCAGTAATAATTAAATGTATTGATGACACCAACAAGTATAAATCGAATGATTTCTCCGTGTTTCTTGGACATATAGCTACTCCTTAAGTACGCAATTTATTATACGACCAGGCCACGTTTAGTACTATATTGTTCGTATAAATGATCTTGTGCAATTTCTTCTAAAATCTCAACGACTTTATAGACTTCTTCATAAGATGTATATAAAGCAATAGGTGCTAATCGAATCACATTTGGTTCTCTAAAATCAGGAATGACGCCTTTATCTTTCAACGCTAAACTGATTCTATATGCTTCATCATGCACTAAACAAACATGTCCACCTCGTTTAAAATCATCACGTAAGTTCCCAACTGAATAACCATAGTCAGTTAACTTTTCATCAATTAAATACATTAAGTATGACGTAATATGAAGTGATTTCGTTCTAATAGCATGCATGCCAACTTCGTTAAAAATGTTAAGTACACCTTCTAATGGTGCCATAGAGAGAATATTTGGCGTTCCAACTTGCCAACCTGAAGCATCTCGTTGATGTTCAAATGTATGATTAAGTTGGAATTGTGTTTCGTCTTTATTCCCAAACCAACCGGCAGTACCAGGACTGCGATTAAAGTGTTTCTTATTGATATATAAGCCAGCAGTTGAACCAGGTCCACCTGATAAATATTTATATGTACACCATACTGCAAAGTCTGCATCAATTTGGGATAAGTCCATTTCAATCGCACCGATTGCATGACATAAGTCCCATCCAATGGTGATTTGACGTTCCTTCGCAGCCATTGTTATTTTTGCCATGTCTAATACTTGAGCACTTCGGTAGAGTACAGTAGGCAATAGAATAAGTGCAACATCATCCGTCATTGCTTCAATAATGGCATCTTCATCAATGAATACACCATCTGAACTTTTAACAACTTTAACTGCATCGTTTGGATCTAATCCTTTTAAACGCACTTGACTATCTACTGCATAACGATCAGTAGGGAAGTTTAAGTCATCAACTAATATTTTGTATTTATCTTTAGTCGGTTCGTAAAAAGTACTGATAGCTTGATGTATATTGGATGTCGTGCTACCAACTACAACAACTTCTTCAGGACTCGCACCAATTAATGGCGCCATGTTTGAAGCAATGTGCTTAGAATAATGATAGTATTTGCTGTCTTCAATATTCCAAATTTTGATACCTTCTTTTTTCCAATCTTCTAATGCATTGAGCAATGATGCCTCAGCATCTTTAGAAGCAAGACCTAAAGAATTCCCATCCATGTAAATTTCGTTAGGTTGTATATAAAATCGATCACGAACATGATGTAACACATCCGCTTTATCCAAAGCTTCGGCAAATTCTTTTGTTGTATTAAATGAAGTATCCATTTGTTCATCCCCTTATAAATAATGAATCATTCTTTAAATATAATTGTATACTTTCCATGTAAAAGTCACAAAGATAATGATATTTGGGATGGGTGGATGTAGGTGTGTGGGTGGGCAGGAAGTGAGAAGGTGGAATTGGGATTTCCAGGCCGATAAATCAAAATAGCGACCCGAAAATGGAGTTTCTGGACCGATAAAATAAATTACCGGTCCAGAAACAGAAAATATGGACCGATAAAAAAATTTACCGGTCCATATTTTGCATCTCAGTTATCAATTATTCATTTTGACTACTAGTCTTGCGGCGTCTCCTTTTGCTAGTCGGTCGAATCCTTCATTAATTTGATCTAGAGGCAACGTGTCTGTTAGTAATGAATCAATATCTAAGCGACCTTGTTTATAAAGCGCGATAAATCTTGGGATATCTCTCATTGGTATACAGCTACCAACATATGAACCTTTAATGGTTCTTTCTTCCGCCGCTAAAGTAACTTGTGGAAATGAAAATTCATGTTTAGGGTCTGGTAATCCGGTTGTAACTGTTGAACCTCCACGTTTGGTGATTTTGTATGCAACTTCCATTGCTAGCACGACACCGGCAGTTTCAAATGCATATTCAACGCCGCCTTTTACATAAGCTTTAACTTGTTCAACAACATCATCGTCTCCTGAATTAAAAGTTGCAGTTGCACCGAGTTTTTTAGCTAATTCAAATTTGTCTGGATTAATATCTAATGCAATGATTTCTCCTGCTCCAGCTAATTTAGCGCCTAAAATTGCATTCAAACCGATACCGCCTAATCCAACAACTGCAACTGAGCTACCTGGTTTTACTTGTGCTGTATTAATAACTGCGCCTATACCTGTAATAACAGCACATCCAAATATGGCTACTTTTTCAAAAGGAATGTCTTTATCAACTTTAACGATAGAGTGTTGTGAAACAACAGCATAATCTGCAAAGCCAGAAACCCCTAGGTGATGATGCATATTATCTTCTTCATTATGTAGTCTTATGCCACCATCAAGAAGTTCTCCTTGCTCATTAGAAGCAGCGCCATTCTCACATAGTGCAGGTCTACCTTCACTACAAGGTAAACAATTGCCACAGTTTGGAATAAATGTACAGACAACATGATCACCAACTTCAAAGTTTGTTACGTTGTCTCCAATTTCAATAATTTCTCCTGCCGCTTCATGTCCAAGTGCCATAGGAGTAGGGCGTGGTCTACTTCCATTAATAACAGATAAATCTGAATGACATAACCCTGCCGCTCCAATTTTAATGAGCACTTCATTTTGATTCGGTTTATTTAATTCAAGTGTTTCAATTTTTAATGGTTTACTTTCTGAATATGGACTAGGTAAACCCATTTCGTGCAATACTGCTGCTCGTGTCTTCATTAGCTTTCACTCCTATATGATTAACATTATTCGTAATATCCATCTGTTGATTTTCTAAAGCCTTCAAATTGATTGCCATCATGCCCGAACCAAATTTGTGCGTTTTTCTCTTTAGCGAGTCTTTTAATCTTTTCAACAGATCTTGCCCAACCAATTGAATCATATAAAATACCAGGTGGCTTTAAAATGTCTCCCATACTTTCAGCTGTGTAAATAGCATCTGAAGCCAATATCAGTGTACCGAGTTCCTGAGTTTCTACTTCTAGTCCAATCATGCCCCATGCATGACCACTACCAAAATTCAGTACTTTAACACCTTTAACAATTTCTAAATTATCTTCATAAGGTTTAATCGTTTTCCATGTTAAATCATTTTTAATCCAAGCATCAATATCCGCCCAAATATAAGCACCAGCTTTTTGGTTACGCGCATAAGTCTGCATCGTTCCATTAAGTTCATCATCATGCACAATTACAGTTGCGTTTGTAAAATATTCAAGACAACCTGCATGATCTAAATGAAGATGAGAAGCTACGACATAATCAACTTCGCTTGGATCGACATTAATTTGTTCAAGTCTATTAGGTAAGTAGCAAGATTCATCAGCAGTATACGGGAAAGCTTTTTGAGTTTGGTTAATCCATCTACCGTTTTCCCCCATAGAGTTAGGATTACAAGCCGTGTCGAATAAAATCTTTGCTTCAGGATGATCAATAAATACGGTGTAAATAGGGAATTCAAACATTTCATTAGGTGCATTTGGATTATCCAAAGTAGCTTGATTAGACCCAGCAATCATTAGATTCTTGTCCATTCTCATACGACCATTGTCGAGCACATAAAGCTTTATTCCTTGATTATTTACATTTACCATAAATCATCACCTCAATCTTTAGTGTATAATTACATTATAGTTGTAATCGTTTTCAAGAACAAACAAAAAGACAAATGTAATAGAGATTGAATAGGGTGATGAGGTTGGAGTATGGACCGATAAGAAAAATTACCTGTCCAGAAACGAGAAATATGGACCGATAAATAAAAATAGCGACCCGGAAATGAGATTTGCAGGCCGATAAAAATAATTACCGACCCGGAAACGAGATTACCAGGCCGATTAAAAAAATAGCGACCCGGAAATCGCAATTTCCGTGGTCGCTTCATCTTTGTTAAACGAGTTTTTTCCTAATACTACCTGATATAAAATCAACTACTGCTACCATTATGACTAAACCTATTAATATTATGCCTACACGATCCCAAGTTCGAGTTTGCAAAGCAAATATTAATGGTGTACCGATACCGCCAGCTCCGATTAAACCAAGTATTGAAGCGGATCTTAAGTTTAACTCAAAACGATATAATACTAATGATATGTATGAAGGTAGTATTTGTGGTACTACTGCAAACATGAGTGTCTTAATCGAATTGGCGCCACTTGCTACGAGTGATTCTGTTGGACTTAAATCTAGATTTTCTAGATCTTCAGCGAACAATTTACCCATCATACCTATAGAATGAATACCTAGTGCAAGTACACCTGAAAATGATCCTGGACCTACAGCTTTAATAAAGATAATGGCCATAACAATTTCAGGAAACACTCTTATAACACTCAAAATAAATTTACTAATACTAGAAACAGGTTTGAATTTAACCATGTTTTTAGCAGCAATAAATGCAAGTGGTATAAATAAAATGGCTGATAAAAATGTACTAATAACAGCAATTGCAAATGTTTCTAATAAACCTCTAAGAAGGTCTTCACCTTCAGGAATATATACATAATTCCAATCAGGATGAAATAATCCATCTACAATAGATTTCATAATTGTTCCTGACTGTGATTTGATTTCGAAAGCGGGTAATCCTACAAAAGCCCAAATTAATAATACGACAAGAATGATACTTGTAATCCATCGAGAAATAATGGATTTGCGTTGTCTTTCTGGCTTTAACTGATAATGAGTTTGTGTCATATTAATTTTTCCCTCACTTTCGTACTTACTAAGTCAATGATTACAACAATAACAAGTGTTACAAGTATAATAGTTAATGTCTTAGGATATTGGAAAAGACCTAACGTTTGATCATAATACAGACCAATACCACCAGCACCAACTAAACCTAATACTGCTGCTGCTCTTATGTTAATTTCGAATGCGTATAATACATAAGACATATATGGTGCAATAGCTTGTGGGATTATCGCATATGTAATCCATTTTAATTTATTTGCACCAACTGCAGTCATAGCTTCTAATGGACCATCATCAATACTTTCTAATGACTCATACATCAATTTACATATGATACTAATAGATAAAATGATGATTGCGAGTACCCCTGGAATTTGACCGATACCAAAAATTGCAACGAATACTGCTGCAAGTAATAAGTCAGGGATTGTTCTTACAATATTCAAGATAAATCTACAAGGATAAGTAATCCAACTTGAACGAATGACATTGCGGGCACACAGGATTGAAATAGGAATTGAAAGTAGACCACCTATAAATGTCCCTACAACTGCCATTCGAATGGTATCTAACATTGGTTTCGTGATACTAGAAATATAACTTAAATCTGGTGGAACCATACTTTTGAACAGTTCGACCATTTGTGGAATACCGTACATTAAATCACCAATACTAAAGTTCGTAAACATGAAACTCCAAACGACTAAAATAGCGACGATAATGATTGATAAAACAACTTTTAAAGAAGTCTTACGATGTAAGTAAGGTTCAAAGCGTTCTTGGTTAGAGTCCATTTACTGCACCCCTAACTTCTCGTCATTTTTAATATGGCGTCCATAAATTTCAGCAAATGTTTCATCCGTTGCTTCTGATGCAGGACCATCATAAACTAATTCACCAGCACGTAGCCCGATAATTCTAGTACCGTATTCTTTTGCTAAATCTACGAAATGCAGGTTGATGATAATCGTAATACCTAATTCCTCGTTAATACGCTTTAAGTCATCCATAACTTGTTTCGTTGTAAGTGGGTCTAATGACGCAACAGGTTCGTCTGCAAGGATGATAGACGATTCTTGACATAAAGCACGTGCAATAGAAATACGTTGTTGTTGACCACCAGATAATTCATCAGAACGGTTATATGCTTTTTCTAGTATATTTACTCTATCTAATGATTCTAATGCTTTTATCTTATCTTCTTTCGGAAATAAACCGAGTACCATTTTCCAAGTAGGGTGGTATCCGACTCTACCACTCAACACGTTTCTTATTACAGATGAACGTTTTACTAAATTGAAATGTTGGAAAATCATACCTATATTGCGACGCATCATCAATAATTCTTTACCTGATGCTTTAGAGATGGATTTACCATCAATTAAAATATCACCTTCAGTAATATCATGTAAACGATTGATAGAACGTAGTAGGGTAGATTTACCAGCACCTGATAAACCTACAATAACTGCAAAGTCGCCTTTTTCAATATTTAAATTGATATCTTTCAGGCCTTGGTGACCATTTTTATATATTTTGCTCACGTTTTTAAATTCTATTTGACTCATATGTATCCCCCTTAAAAAAATAAAAGCTCTGCTCATAATAGGAGCTGAGCTTTTATATTAAATCTCATCATTATTTTTCGTTATCGTTTACTTTTTTACCGTATTCACGTACGATATCGAATTCAGAGTCTTTACTGTCAACATAGCCTTCATGACTATAAACTTCACTTACAATTTTGTGACCTTCTTTAGTTTTTGCGATATCTTTAAAAGCTTTTTTAAGTTTATCTCTAAATTTGTCATCCATATCACTTCTTACTGAAATTGTGTCGTTTGGAATATCTTCAGTTAATTCTACGATTTCAGTATCTTTGAAAACGTTTGGTTGGTCTTTCTTAACAATGTTACGAGCATCTTGGAATGTTACAGCTACATCAACGTCACCATTTAATAATGCAATAATAGCTTGGTCATGTCCTTTAACATTTGTAATTTTCATGTCGTTAATTGGATTAATGCCTTCTTTTAATAATTCAGCTACTGGATAAGTGTATCCTGCAGTTGATGTAACATCTTGTAAGGCAATTTTTTTACCTTTCATATCTTTTAAAGATTTAATGCCAGAATCTTTTTTAACAACAAATTGTGATTTATAACTTTTAACGAGTTTGTCATTATTAGATCCGTCTTTGTTAACGCCATAACGTTGTGCTTGTAGTAATACATCAGCAGCTTTTTGATCATGTGCTAATGTGTAAGCAGTAGGTGGTAAGAAACCAACGTCTACTTTTTTAGATTTCATTGCTTCAACGATTGTGTTGTAATTTGTAGAAACTGAAACTTTTACTGGAATATCTAATTCTTTTGATAATAATTTTTCTAACGGTTTTGCTTTTGCTTCTAATGTGTCAGCATTTTGAGATGGAACGAATTGAATAGTAAGTTCTTTAGGTTTATAGCTGTCCCCTTTGCTATCCCCATCACTTGACGATTTTGAATCAATACTTGATTTCCCGTTGCCACATGCAGCTAGTAAAATCATTGCCCCCAACAAAAGTATGGTTACAAAACTAAAACTTTTTTTCATGTCCATTAATTAAACCTCCAAATATGTATTATCACTACAAATAAATAAAATCTCGATACAAATTTAATTATACGCCTCGATTATGTAAAATTACAATATGAATATGCATATATTTTCTATTTAATGCCATAATTTGTATGGACTCCATTTACATAAAAATATTACCACAAAATCTTATGTTTTTTTTACATAAAAATAGAAAATTTTGTTAAATGATTGTAAGGATATTAAAGGTTTGTCTGATGCAACATATTTCTCGGGTTTAGTTAATATTTCACTTCAAAATTCATTACTTCTGGCACATCTTCTATACTGTGTTGCTCTAAGAAGTTAATCAGCATTTCTGCGCCTTCTACTTGAATATCTTTGATAATTTTATCAGCACTATACATGTTAAAGTCACCGCCACCAACTGCTCTATAATTATTAAGAACGATAGAATAATGTGCGTCTAATTCGATAGTCTTGCCTTTAAATAAAACATTTTCTACACGATTGCCAATAGGCTTATGAATATTGAATGTATATGAAATACCCGCGTACATATCATAGTTATAATGTTGTGGTTTAGGTTCAATGAAAGCCTTATTCACAACGAGTTCACCTTGCTCAATATCGAAGTATGAAGCGGTTCTTTCTAAGGCTAGTAATAAATCTTTACCAGTAATATCTAGTACATAGAATGTATTAGGGAATGGGTAATTGTTAATAACGTCACGCATCGTAATAGTTTGTCCAAACCCAACACCACTATCAAATAATGCTGAAGCGGAAATATCAGCACCACTAAGCTTCATTTGAGCATAATTAATAAAGTTAATCAGTGGGTGTGGCTCTATTCTTGCTTTAAAATGATCGTCGACATACATCGTTTGAGATTGTTGCGAGATTTCAGTATCTAACCAGTCATTAATTTCTTTTTCTAAGTTTGTAAGACTTTGTGGAATTGAAATTTGAGGTTGATAGTCTTTAACAAATAGTAATTCTGAATCTGCTGATAACACTTTATTTGTTTCTTCATCAATTTTTAATGTGATTTTACCGAGACAATCTCCTTTACCACCGGGTTGAATGACTGCTGTTTGATTAATGACTTCTGCAATTTCTCTATGTTGATGACCTGTTATCAATACATCAACATCTTCTAATTCTGTTAGTAAAGCGGATCCTTCATTCTCACCAGTAAGTAATTCAGTTTCTTCACCTGTATGTAAATCACGCTCAAAGCCTCCGTGATAGCACACGACAACAATATCCGCGTTACGTCTCACTTCTGGTATCAGTTCTTTCGCAGTTTCAACAGCAGATTGGAAACTTAATTCGGCTATTGTATCGGGTTTCTCCCAATGCGGTATATATTGAGTCGTTAAACCGATAATACCGAAAGTTGTTTTCTCTTTTTCTAAATAAATGACATCATTACCAGTGAAAGGTTGATGATCTTTAAAAATATTTGCCGATAACACGGGGTAGTTTAAAGATTTAATCGCATCATAAAGATAAGGTAAGCCATAGTTAAATTCATGATTTCCAATAACACCAAAGTCAAAACCAATTTGGTTGTATAGATCTGTTAAAGGCTTGCTTGATTTTGTTTCCGAAGCCAAATATGAACATAGTGGTGAACCTTGTAGAAAATCACCATTGTCCATTACGATGACATGTTCATGAGTTTTCTTGATATCTTGAATCATTTGATTAATTTTAAGTAAGCCCTTAGGTAAGTCTTGATGAGCCTCTTGATAATCAGTAGGGAAGATATAGCCATGAATATCACTCACCGTTAAAATTATAATCTCTTTCATTATGAAAAAGCCTCCAATCATAAAATAATTCCTTGATAAATATAGTATAAACGAAACTTTTGAATAAAATGTAATATATTTTAGGATTAGAAGGAAATTTGGGGGAGGATATGGGAGTTTCTGGACCGATAAAATAAATTACCGGTCCAGAAATTGGAAATACGGACCGATACGAAAAATTATCGGTCCAGAAACGAGAAATATGGACCGATAAAAAAATTTATCGACCCGAAAACAGGATTTACAGGCCGATAAATGAAAACCTGAGTCATCGCGTGATGACTCAGGTTCAATTTTTCAATATTAAATTAGAATGTTTGTCCTAATGCTTTTGCACGCTCGATTGCGTCTGCTTTGATTTCTTCTGCTTTTTCTGGGTTAGCATTGTGGCCTTCAACAATTAAACCGTCAAAGTCTGTAATTCCGTAGAAGTTCATCATTTGTCCGATGTAACGGTGACCCATTTCTAAGTCAGCTGCTGGACCTTCACTATAGTATCCACCACGTGCTTGAATGTGTAATGCTTTTTTATCTGGTAATAAACCAACTGGACCTTCAGCTGTATATTTGAATGTTTTGCCAGCTACTGATACTGAATCTAAGTATGCTTTCATAACTGGTGGGAATGAGAAGTTCCAGAATGGTGTAACAAATACATATTTGTCTGCATTAACAAATTGATCACTTAATTCGTTTAAGCGACGTACTTTACCTTGTTCGCCTTCTGAAAGTTCTTCAAATCCTTGTCCTGATTGTAATTTACCCCAACCAGCAAATACATCTGCATCAATTTGTGGAATGTATGAATTGTATAAATCGATATGAACGACTTCATCATTTGGGTTTGAAGCTTTATAACTTTCGATAAATGATTTAGCTGTTGCCATTGAAAAAGAAACAGTTTCATCATGTGGATGAGCTGTAATAAATAATACTTGTGACATAATAATATTTCTCCTCTGTGATAAAAATTAAACTAACTATAAATATTATACTTAAAATTTTTACTAAAGCAATAGGAACGCTCATGAAAATAAATGTTATTTTACACTTAAGTTTTAATAATGGTAGGATAAATGTAATGAATGATAATTTGATAAGAGGGATGATGGATTTTGAGTAAGAAATTATACTTAATGAGACACGGACAAACATTATTTAATGAGAAGAAAAAAATTCAAGGTGCATCTGATTCACCATTAACACAATTAGGTATTGAACAAGCGCGTATGGCAAAAAAGTATTTCGATGAATCGAATATAACATTTGAGTCGTTATACGCATCTACACAAGAACGCGCGAGTGATACGCTAGAAATTATATGTCCAGAAAGGCCGTATGTAAGATTAAAAGGATTAAAAGAATGGAACTTTGGGCTTTATGAAGCTGAAAGTGAAACATTAAATCCGCCACATAAGCCAGGTGAAACTTCTTATGGAGACTTCTTTGTTGATTATGGCGGTGAGTCTAGTGAAGAACTGCAAAATAGAATGAACGAAACTTTAACAAATATCATGAATACAGATGAAGCCGATACAATTTTAGCTGTAAGCCATGGTGGAGCATTATATATGTTTTTACAACTATGGTTACCATTTGAAAAAGTTAAAGAAGTGAAATTCTCCAATTGTTGCATACTCGAATTTGAATTTGAAGCCAATACATTTAAATTTATACAAGCCATTAATCCAACAGAAATGGCATAAAAAACGGGACAGCCATCGCTCATGATGACTGTCCCGATCTATTATTTAATTGAAGGTATATAGAATCTAGAATTTTCATAATGGAATATGATTTTAGAGTAGTCGAAAGGAATACCTGTACTCGTGTAGAATATTTGTTCATATTCTAAAGATGGATCACCTTCATTTAATTCCAAGTGTGTCGCATCTTCTTTATTTAATTTACCAATATTGAAATATATATCAGTGAATCCTACTTTGACTTTTAAGTTATTTTCAATGTAATGAAAGATTGAACCATTGGCAATTTCTTCATTCATGTATAAGACAACATTCTTACTAAAATAAGAAGTTTCAATACAGAATACCTCTCCATCAAGATATCTAACGCGATCTACAAGATATACAGTATCGTTATCTTTTAACTTTAATTGTTGTTTTACTTCATCTTCAGGTTGAATCTCTGCGACTTTTAAGATTTTACTCGTTACATCGTGCCCTTTAAATTCATCTGAAAATCCATCAGCAGTAAATAAGTTAACAAATCCATCTCTTTTCGGATTTCTTACATAAATCCCACTGCCTCTAGCTTGATAGATTAAACCTGTTTTTTCTAGATTTTTGAGAGCATTGATAATCGTACTCTTGCTCACGTTAAATTCACTTCTTAAAACTTCAACACTCGGTAATTTATCCCCAGCTTCATAATGCCCATTATTGATAAGCGACTCAATACGTTCGGCAATAAGCTCGTACTTAAGCATATTAATCCCCACTTTATGATAGATATTACTCATATTATAGCACTTGTTAAATTAATAACACTAACTAAATATATACCTATCTTTACAAATTGTATCGGTATAATTATAATGTAAGTGTATACAAAATATCCGGAGGTAATCAAATGGCTAAATTAAACAAAGACTTTTTATGGGGTGGCGCTTTAGCTGCTAATCAATTCGAAGGTGGATATGATCAAGGTGGTAAAGGGTTAAGTGTTCATGATGTGATGACTGCTGGTGAGCATGGTAAAGCACGTGAAATTACTGAAAAGATTGAAGCGGACAAATATTATCCTAACCATGAAGGTATTGATTTCTACAATAGATATAAAGAAGATATTGGCCTGTTCAATGAAATGGGATTAAAGTGTTTAAGAACATCTATCGCATGGACGCGTATTTTTCCAAATGGTGATGAAACTGAGCCAAATGAAGAAGGGCTAAAGTTCTATGATAATGTGATTGATGAGCTTTTAAAATATAACATTGAACCTGTATTAACGTTATCTCATTTTGAAATGCCGTTACATTTAGCACGAGAATATGGTGGTTTTAGAAATCGTAAAGTTGTAGACTTTTTCGTTCGTTTTGCTGAAACTGTCTTCAATCGTTATAAAGATAAAGTGAAATATTGGATGACATTTAACGAGATTAATAACCAAATGGATACGAGTAATCCTATATTCTTATGGACGAATTCTGGTGTCACTTTAACAGAAGAAGATGATGCTGAAGAAGTATTATATCAAGTTGCGCATAACGAATTAATCGCAAGTGCACTTGCTGTATCAAAAGGTAAAGAAATTAATCCAAACTTTGTAATTGGAAACATGATTTCTCACGTACCTATTTATCCATATTCATGTAATCCTAAAGATATTTTAGAAGCGGAAATTGCCAGTCGTTTGAGATATTTCTTCCCAGATGTTCAAGTAAGAGGATATTACCCAGGTTATGCATTAAAAATGTTCGAGAAAAAAGGTTACGATATTAAGTGGCAAGAAGGCGACGATGAAATCTTGAAAAATGGTACGGTAGACTATATCGGCTTCAGTTATTATATGTCTACAGTCGTTAAACATGATGCAGAACAAAGTGTTGATGGTAATGTTGTGAATGGTGGATTACCAAATTCAGTAGAGAATCCATACATTAAAGTCAGTCAATGGGGTTGGGCAATAGATCCAATTGGTTTACGATATACTTTAAATGCGCTGTACAATCGCTATCAGTTACCATTATTTATCGTTGAAAATGGCTTCGGTACAACAGATGAATTTAAAGAAGACGGTACGATAGATGACCAAGAAAGAATCGATTACTTGAGAGAACACATTCAAGCGTCTATAGAAGCGGTTGATGAAGACGGTGTTGAACTAATGGGTTACACACCATGGGGCATAATTGATATTGTATCATTTACAACAGGTGAAATGAAAAAACGATATGGTTTAATTCACGTAGATCGTGATAATGCAGGAAAAGGAACATTAAAACGTACTAAGAAGAACTCATTCTATTGGTATAAAAATGTTATCGATACAAACGGTGAAGAACTTAAATAATAAAATATATTAACGAATTAATCTCTTGTCATATTAAATGACAAGAGATTTTTTTATGTTGTAATCAACCATTTGCTGTTTGAATTCATTACTGTATTCTCTACGCTCTCTTCTCATAAAAAGACCACCTACTTTCTTAATTTTAACAATACTTCTCTTTAAAGAAGTTGTCCAATTAAGTGTAGACGGTCCAGTATTCTATTAGAAAATTTACAGTAGGAACTGCTTCTATTTTAGTCGGAGCTACTTTACTTTTCGGGATAGGTGAAGAAGCAAAAGCGGATGAACAACAAAATAATTCTGTACAATCACAGTCAAATAATTTAAATGATGATGGTCAATCTGAAGAGGCTATAGAAAAACAAACATCAACAGAAAAACAAATTGTAGATCAAGAGAGCACAGAAGAAATTGCAACTAATGAACAAGATGTCGCTAAAGAAGAACAAACAGAAGAAGCACCAAAAGCTGAAGAAGCAGAAAAAGCAACAACAGAAGAAGCGTCAACAGCTGAAGAAACAGACAAAGTAGAAACAGAAGAAGCGCCAAAAACTGAAGAAACAGACAAAGTAGAAACAGAAGAAGCGCCAAAAACTGAAGAAACAGACAAAGTAGAAACAGAAGAAGCACCAAAAGATGAAGAAACAAACAAAGTAGACACAGAAGAAGCGCCAGCAGCTGAAGAAACAAACAAAGCAGCAACAATTAATCCATTAACAGCAGAAAAAGTAGGCGAAGGCGATCCAACAACGGAAGTAACGAAAGAACCAACAGACGAAATTGTTAACTATGCACCTGAAATTATTCCTCATGGTACTCATGAAGAAATTGATCCAAACTTACCAGAAGGTGAAACTAAAGTTATCCCAGGTAAAGATGGATTGAAAGATCCTGAAACTGGTGAAATCATTGAAGAACCACAAGATGAAGTAATCATCCATGGTGCTAAAGAGGACACAGGAAGCGACTCAGATAGCAACTCAGACTCAGACAGCGATTCAAACTCTGATAGTGAATCAGATTCAGAAAGCAACTCAGATTCAGACTCAGATATGGGAATGGGTTCAACTGATTCAAACAACAATGATGGAAACGGCATTGCAAAAGCTGCAACTACAGATGATCATGATAAATCAAATAATGATAAGAAATTACCAGACACTGGTGAACAACCAATTAATAACGGTGCTTTATTCGGCGGTTTATTTGCTGGAGTTGGATCATTATTATTGCTTGGTCGTCGCAAAAAAGATAACAAAGAGAATAACTAATAACTAGATTATTCTTAAGTGATTTAAAAGTGGTTAGGTCATAAGACTTAAACACTTTTTATATAAATAACTTTTTCAACAATAAAAAATTTAGTTGAAAAAGTATTTAAAAATTCCTAGTATTGCTAAAGGTTGATTTAATGAATGACTTTAAGTGATAATATGTATAAAGTTATTTTGAAATAATAAAAAATGATGTACGAAGGAGTCTTTTTAATGCAAGAGAGAAAATTAGTCGCTGAAAAAGAAATCGAAGTTAATGTTTATGATATTGATGCTATGGGCATTGTGAGTAATATTGTGTATGTAAGATGGTTTGAAGATTTAAGAACTGCTTTTATCAACCAATATATGACTTACTCAGAAATGATGAAATTTAATATATCACCAATATTGATGAGAACTGAGTCAGACTATAAAGTACCATTGACGATTCATGATAAACCAGTTGGTAGGTGTTGGTTAGTTAAAGTGAGTAGAATGAAGTGGGAACTTGAATTCGAAATTGCTACAGAAGATAAAGTGCATTGTATGGGATATCAAAAAGGTGGATTTTATAACGTGGTAGATGAGAAAATAGCACAAACACCGAAAGTATTTTTAGAAATTTAAGTTAGGATGGCATATATGACAAATAATCAAGACACGTTATTGCAACCTATTGCTGTTTTTGATGCGGGAATTGGCAGCTATTCAATTGTAGAATTGTTAAAAAAGACATACCCAAATCAAGACATAATATATTTGGCAGATCGCAATCAGTTTCCTTATGGTCAAAAATATATCCATGAATTAGAAACTGTAATCACACAAACCATTCATTATTTAGAAAAGTGGAATCCTCGTTTGATTATCGTGGCATCTAATGTACCAACGATTACTATTTTAAATAACATGAAAGATAATTTTGATACTGAAATCATAGGTGTATTTCCACCGGTGAAAGAAGCGTTAGAGAAATCTTCTAGTAAACAAATAGGTATTTTAGGTGTTCAATCTTTAATTGAAAGTGATGCATTAAATGAATTTATAAACAATGAAGTTTCTTCAGGCCATGTATATCAATTTAATGCTTCTTCATTAGTAGAATTAGTTGAAGACGGTTCATTTATATCCGATAAATATCGTACTTTAATGACTGTGAAGAATTTTATGGATGATATTATAGACCAACATGAAGAAATCGATATATTTACATTATCTTCTACACATTTACCGTGGTTGTATAGTTATTTTAAAGAATTATATCCACATATCATGTTTATTGATCCTGCTCAAACTGTTATTGAACAAGCAGCATCCTACATTTCCAACGGTCATGGCAGGATTAAGACATTAGTAACTGAAAATGAGAACTATACTATAGAAGGTTTTGAATCAATACTTGAAAAGTTAAATATAGACTTAGAAATTGAAAAGGTCGAGATAAATTAAAATTTTCATTTTACAACTTTAGATTATATGTTAGTATATCTTAACGATTAATTTAAAGGGGGTAAATGATGTTTGATATCGTATCTTTTCAACTGTTTTTAATCACAGTGCTTATCATCTGTATCACACCTGGTATTGATATGATGTTTATATTAAATAGAAGTATTTCACAAGGTAGAGATGCAGGTATATATTCAGCATTAGGTGTATCGGTTGGTGCAGTTGTTCATACTGTACTGTCAGGATTAGGGTTGTCCGTTATTTTACAAACTTCCGTTGTCTTATTCACGATTATTAAAATTGTCGGAGCAGTTTATTTAATTTATTTAGGTATACAAATGTTTATAAGTAAACAATCTTCAATCTCAATAAAGAAGACCGTGTATCAGTCTCGTAGAAAATTATTTGTACAAGGCGTGATCACGAACGTTACGAATCCTAAGGTAGCGCTATTCTTTATTTCCTTTATTCCACAGTTTATTTCAGTGGATAATCAGTACGGTCCAATACCATTTTTAATATTGGGTAGTATTTTCGCAGTAATGGGTGCGATCACATCATTTATCATTGCAATCTTTTCAAGTAGTTTAACAACAAAATTAAGAGAAAATATCGTAGCAGAAAAAATTATCAATAAAATAAGTGGTGCAGTATTTGTCATATTAGGAATAAGTCTATTCGGTACAAAATCATAAAGAAGTGAAAATGGCGCGGAACATTGAATAATGTCCCGGCCATTTTTTTATTGGGGAATAGTGGGATGAAGTGTTCTGAATGTTGCAAGTGGAGCGTGACTAGCAACATTGGAGGTCTGAATATTGCAAGTGGAGCGTGACTAGCAACATTGGAGCCCTGAATATTGAAAGTGGGACATGACTAGCAATGTTGGAGGTCTGAATATTGCAAGTGGGACGTGACTAGCAACATTGGAGGTCTGAATATTGCAAGAGAAGGGTGACTAGCAATATTGGAGCCGTGTATATTGCAAGACTGCCTAAACAAGCCACATAGCACGCCCGTATATTGCAAGACTGCCTAAACAAGCAACACCCACACCTCCCAATCTCCCTCATCTACAAAATTCCCGTATACGCCATTCGGATGATTTTTATATAAATGTATGAAAATTATGAACTTTCAATTTTCAGATGATTGTTTTGTGCTAAAATTTTAAATGTGTAGATATAAGGGGAGTGTGGACGATTATGAAGGTATTTGCAAAATTGGGCTGGTTTATTAAACAAGAAAGGAAAAATTATATTTTTGGCATTCTCATTTTATTACTCGTTGCGCTGATTGATTTGTTGCCACCACAAATTATTGGTCGAGTGATTGATGGTATTAGCTTTAATACTTTAACGGAAAAGACGCTTCTTATTTATCTCATCATTTTATTTCTTGCTGCTGTATTAACATATGTATTTCGGTACTACTGGCGCATTATGATTTTCGGGGCGAGTATGAGGTTAGGGAAGATATTAAGAGAGCGACTGTATCACAAATATACGTCAATGAGTCCTTCCTTTTTCCAAGAAAGACGTACTGGAGATTTAATGGCACATGCTACTAATGATATTAGAGCTGTTCAGAACACTGCAGGTGGCGGCGTTCTGACAATTGCTGATTCATTGATGTCAGGTGGGGCTGTTCTGATTACTATGGCAATTACTGTTGATTGGCGTTTAACTTTAATTGTGATGATTCCACTTCCTATTATGATTATATTAACGAGTTATTATGGTAAATTGCTTAACCGCGGTTTTAAAAAGGCACAAGCTGCGTTTAGTCAGTTGAATGATAAGACTCAAGAGAGTATTGCTGGGATAAAAGTTACAAAGACTTTTGGTTATGAAAAAGACGATCAAGCAGATTTTAAGCAACTAAGTGATGATGTCGTATACAAAAATTTAAAAGTTTCTAAAATTGATGCATTGTTTGATCCAACGATTATGTCAGTAATTGGTGTGAGTTACTTTTTAGCGATATTCTTTGGCGCAAGAATGGTGATTCAAGATGATATTACAATTGGACAACTTGTTACATTTACAACTTATTTAGGGATGATGGTTTGGCCACTGCTTGCACTTGGATTATTCTTTAACATTGTTCAAAGAGGTCATGCTTCATATGAAAGAATTAATGAAATTACCAATGTTCCAAACGATGTCGATACAGAAGTTAAGACGGATACGATTCCTGAAGGGGATATTCATGTCGACATTAAATCCTTTAAATTCCCAAACGATGATAATGTGGCATTACATGACATTCATTTCACGATTGAAAAAGGTACAACATTAGGTATTGTTGGTCGAACAGGGTCAGGTAAAAGTGCAATCATTCGTCTGTTATTACGCGAATTTGATACGAAAGAAGCGGATGAAATTATATATGGACATCATCCATTAAGTTATTTTGATATTCGTCATTTAAGAGCGCAATTTGGTTATGTACCTCAAGATCACTTTTTATTCTCGACTTCAATAAGAAATAATATTGCCTTTAGCGATCCTACTATCGATGATGATATTATTCATAACGCGAGTAATATTAGTTATATTCACCAAGATATATTAAGCTTTCCTGAAGGCTACAATACAGTTGTCGGTGAGAGAGGTGTTTCATTATCAGGCGGTCAGAAACAAAGGATTTCTATCGCAAGGGCATTAATTATGAATCCACCTGTACTGATATTAGATGATTCATTATCAGCAGTAGATGCAGAGACTGAAGAACATATACTTGAAAATATGCAGAACGTCAGACAAGGTAAGACGAATATTATAACAGCTCATAGAATGAGTGCTGTCAGTCATGCGGATATGATTATCGTGATGGATGAAGGCACAATCATTGAACGCGGTACACATCAAGAGTTGATGAATCTTAAAGGTTGGTATTATGACACGTATCAATCACAAGCCTTACATGAAAAACTTGCGAGTAGTCTAGATGAATTGGCAAAGGGGGATGACAACGATGGCACAAAATCATAATTTAACTGCCAAAGATCAGTTTGATGTACTTAAAAGATTAATTAAATATACGTTCCCCTTTAAAGGTATCATTGCACTTGCTTTCTTAATGCTGACGATTTCAACAGTTGCAAGTGTCGCAACACCTTATTTAGTAAAAGTATTTATCGATGACTATTTAACACCACGTGTATTTCCAGAATCAGATATGACATTACTGATTGTCATATTCTTTGTCGTTCAAATCATCGGTGCTGTAACAACATATTGGAATGTATACTTATTTCAATATTTAGCTTTTAAAGTGATTCAACAATTAAGAATTGATACTTTTGATAAAATTGGCCAATTAGGCATGCGCTATTTTGATAAAGAGCCAGGTGGCAGTATAGTATCAAGGTTAACGAATGATACTGAAGCCATTGTAGAAATGTTTATCGGTGTATTTTCATCATTTTTAATGGCATTATTTATGGTTATTTCAAGTTATGTCATGATGTTTATTTTAGATTTTAAATTAGCTTTAATGGCACTTGTATTTGTACCTATTATAGTTGTCATATTAGCACTTTATAGAAAATATTCTGCGATATACTTTTCTCAAGCGAGACAGCTTTTATCAGATTTAAATGCGAAGTTAGCTGAATCTATCGAAGGTATGAGAATTATTCAAGTATTTAATCAAGAAAAGAGACTTCAAAAAGAATTTAATGACATTAACGATGAGCACTATGAGTTTAATATGAAGACAGTCAAAATTGATGGCTTATTACTCAGACCGGCAATCAGTATGATTTCAGTATTTGCTGTCATTATGATATTAAGCTACTTCGGTATATTGAGCTTTTCAGGTGGCATTACAGCAGGGGTTGTATTTGCATTTGTACAATATATGGAACGCTTCTTTGAACCGATTAACCAAGTCAGTCAAAATTTAAACGTACTTCAACAAGCGCTCGTATCAGCGAGTCGTGTATTTAAACTAATCGATAATGATATGCTTGAGCCCGAGCAACAAGAGCGTCAAGATTTTCATATTACTGACGGCAAAATTGAATTTAAAGATGTAACATTTAGTTACGATGGCAAAACAGATGTATTAAAAAATATATCATTTATCGCAAATCCAGGTGAAACAGTTGCACTTGTTGGGCATACAGGTTCTGGGAAAAGTTCAATCATTAACTTGTTTATGAGATTTTATGAATTTGAACAAGGTGAAATTTTAATAGATCAACAATCGATTAAGCAAATACCGAAAAAAGAACTCAAATCTAATATTGGGCTTGTGCTTCAAGATGCATTTATTTTCTACGGAACGATTACATCGAATATAAAATTGTATCACCCGACAATGACTTTTGAAAAAGTGAAAGAAGCGGCTGAATTTGTAAATGCAGATCAATTTATCAATAAATTACCTGGGAAATATGATCATAAAGTAATCGAAAAAGGTAGTGCATTTTCAAGTGGAGAAAGACAATTGTTAGCATTTGCAAGAACGATCGCAAGTGATCCAAAAATATTAATACTGGATGAAGCGACTGCTAATATCGATTCAGAAACAGAAGCGCAAATTCAAGCATCTTTAGAAAAAATGAGAAAAGGCAGAACAACATTAGCGATTGCACATAGACTTTCAACTATTCAAGATGCTGATCAAATACTCGTATTGAATAAAGGCGAAATTGTTGAAAGAGGCACACATGACGAATTGATTAAACAAGACGGCATTTATCACAAAATGTATTTACTTCAAAATGGATAATAGTACGAACTGATCAGACGAAAGTGTCTGGTCAGTTTTTATATATGTAATTATGTATAATAAGCAGTAATAGATAAATAGAGGAGGATTTTACATGGGTGTTTTTGATGTAGACTATAATAAAATAACTGAGCGAACACAATTTCCATATGAAATCGAAGTGATTCATCATACTTGGATAACGATGCAAGATGGTACGAAATTATCAGCTAAAATCTGGCAACCTAAGACCGACACTAAGACTAAAGGTGCGGTATTAGAATATTTACCATATAGAAAAGATGAATTTACAGCTTTACGGGATGAAATTAGACATAAGTATTTTGCAGGGTTTGGGTATACTGCTATTCGAGTTGATATAAGGGGAACTGGGGATTCTGAAGGTATTATCGAAGACGAATATCCATTACAAGAACAAGACGATGCATTGGACATTATAGAATGGATAACAAACCAAGAGTGGTCAAATGGTTCAGTAGCAATGATCGGTAAATCGTGGGGAGGATTTAACGGATTACAAGTTGCTGCGAGACAACCAGAAGCATTGAAGACCATTATCTCATTATGTTCAACGGATGATCGATACGCGGATGATGTTCATTATAAAGGCGGAACGCTTATGGCTTCTGATATGCTTTGGTGGGCTTCTACGATGTTTGCATATAATGCACGACCAGCATTTCCGAAATATTTCGGTGATAAATGGTATGAGAATTGGCTTGAACGTTTAGAACATACACCACCGTTTGTGGAAGAATGGGTTAGTCATCAAACAAGAGATGATTATTGGAAGCACGGTTCTATCAATGAAGATTATTCAAACATTACCATTCCGGTATTAACGATGAGTGGTTGGGCTGACGGCTACACAAATGCTGTGTTTCGTTTAATGCGTCATTTGAATGTTCCGAAGAAAGGTGTTATAGGACCTTGGGCACATGAATTTCCAGACGTTGCAATTCCTGGACCTCAATTTGGATATTTACAAGAAGTTGTCGCATGGTTAGATAAATGGATGGAACCGAATGACCATATTAACCATAAAGACGAATTTCTTGTTTATGTTCAAGATAGTGTAGAGCCACAAACTTCATACGACTATCGAGAAGGCAAATGGCTAGATTTATTAAAAGAAGACATCAAGTCGAAAGATATTTTCAGTAGTATGACGCAAGAAATCACGTTGAAAAATAATCAACAACATGGTCTTTATTCAGGCGTGTTCTGTCCTTTTGGCCAAGAAGGGGACTTACCAGGTGACCAAACAATCGATAATGCTTTAGCATGCTCATTTATGGTTGAGACGTATGGTGAAACATTGAATATCATCGGACAACCTATCGCAAAGCTCCGTGTTAAATCTGATTGTGAATATGGCAATATCCATGTGCGTATTTCTGACGTGCATCCAAATGGCAAGAAGACATTGATTACGAAAGGTCAGTTGAATCTAAATCACTACAAGAGTCATGAAACGCCAGAGAAACTACCAATTAACGAGTATATCAATGCAGAAGTACCTCTAGATGTTATAGGCTATCAAATACCAGCAGGACATAAAATAGAAGTGTCTATCTCTCCTACATATTGGCCACAAATATGGCCGAGCAAAGAGATAGCAAATATAAAAGTGGATTTAGAGTATTCACAATTGATATTACCTTTAGTTGATCATTTTGAAGAAATTCAATTAGACTATCCTTTATCAGAAACTGCACAGCCTCTAAAAAAAATCATTCATAGAGAAGGGTCTCGAACGAGGGATATCACGAAGCGGTTAACGACCAATGAATGGGAATTAAGAGATTATTCAGATGAAGGATTAAGAACATTAAAAGATAGTCATATCACATATGGAACAGAGAACTTAAATGTCTACACAATTAAAGAAGACGATCCGTTATCAGCCAAAGTTCAATGTGATTGGAAAGTGATTGTTAAAGATGATGATATAGATACTGAAGTAGAGACATTTAGTACAATGACATGTGATGAAGACTATTATTATTTATATAATAAAGTCGTAGCTTATAACGAAGGCGAACAATGCTTCTCAAAAACATGGAAAAAGAAAATAAAACGAGACTTTACTTGAAGATGAATATAGTAAAAACCGCGAAAACTAACAGCTCACGTTAGTTTTCGCGGTTCTTTTAATCTATATAACGATATGACATTAATTCTTGTAACATTTGAATTTCTTCTTGCAGTTTGGCACCGATGTTTGTATCTCGAACTTTCTTTCTTTCGAGTTCTTCATCTACAACACGTCTAACGGATAGTTCATCAGCCCCGTTGAGTAGTACATTTTCTTTTGTACCGAAGTGTTTGTGGGCAACGAGCTGCATACCAAATGAGTTATACAGCAATGTATAGCCGGCGATACCTGTTGTAGATTGATAAGCTTTTGAAAATCCACCGTCTATAACAATCATCTTACCATTTGCTTTAATTGGATTTTCACCATCAATTTCTTTAACAGGTGTGTGACCGTTGATAATACGACCTTGTTCAGGATCTAAATCAAACTCTTCTAACATTTTGCGACACATATCGCTGTCTTCTCTTAAGTAATAATAAGGATTTTTTTCTTCTTTATGTGACGCTTTATCTTTTATAAAATATCTTTCGAATGTTGTCATGGCACGTTTACCGAATAATGAAGAATATTTACCTGTCCATAAATACCAAATTAAATCTGTAGATAAATCATCTGTTTCATGTTTACGACTAAATGAATTTCTAATATGATATTCGAATTGGTCTAATAACTCACGTCCATTAAAGACTTTACCGTCAATTTCCATTTCTTCCATATTACCTTGTTCATCTACAGGTATACATCCGTGGATAAGCAAATTACCATTATATTTTAAATATAAGTTACCTTTTTTCATTAAAAAGTTCATATGACGTTTCAGTTTTTCGGATTCTTGTACAGAAAGTAGAAGTTTATTAATGACTTCCTCTTCTTCTTCGTTTAGTTGTGCTGGATTTGCTGGATCAACGGTTTCGAAGCATGTATTTTCTAATTGATACGTTTGACCATAAATAGTAATTTCATTTTTATCGTAATTTACTTTTTCGAGTACGAGTCTTTCTTCCATATCAAATGACGGACGACGTTTAATAATTGGACTTTCTAGTTTAAATTGAATGATGGCGATTGCTTGATGAATCTTAGTGATTTGAAGTTTTTCTTCTTCTGATAGTTCTTTGTCGGCATGTTTTTTTGGATGAAATGCAGTATTATCGCCGTAATATTTTTCAGCTAAATTAACTAAAGGTCGCAAATTAATACCATATGCATCTTCAATGATATCTAAATTATCATAACGTGCGCATATTCTTAATATATTAGCTAAACATACTTTTGAACCAGCATAAGCACCAATCCATAATACGTCATGGTTACCCCATTGGATATCAACAGAATGATAATTGATTAACGTCTCCATAATTTTATCGGGTTCAGGACCACGGTCATAAATATCTCCTACAACATGTAAATGGTCAACGACTAATCTTTGAATCGTGTATGCTAAACCAATAATCAGTTTATCTGATTGACCTAGTGAAATGATTTTTTGAACAATCGTTTCGTAGTAAGTCGTTTTATTGTTATAGACATTGCTTTTGTATAATAACTCTTCGATTATGTATACGAATTGTTTTGGTAAAGCTTTACGTAACTTAGAACGTGTATACTTACTTGAAGCGTATGAAATAAGATGTATCATCTGTTGAATTGTTTCAATATACCATTCATTTAATTCCGATTTTGATGCAAATTGATTTTTAACAAGTTTCAATTTTTCTTCTGGATAATAAACGAGTGCAGCAAGGTCGCTAATATGTTCTTCAGAATGTGTATCTTTAAAAATATCATTAATTTTAGCTCTCACATTACCAGAACCATTTCTTAAAACATGTTGGAATGCATGATATTCGCCATGTAAGTCACTTACGAAATGTTCTGTTCCTTTAGGTAAGTCTAAAATAGATTGTAAATTAATAATTTCAGTTGCTACTTTTTCTTCTTCATCAAACTTTTCTGCTAATAAATTTAAGTATTTTTCTTTTAAATTCTGGCTGTCGTATTGAGTCATAAAAAAATTCACTCCGTTCATCATTTCGAGATTTTTTATTTAGAAATTAAACCTACCATTTGAGATATAGTATAACACATTAAGCGTTTTCTTTTATGGTTTAAGATTCACTTCTATAGGCTAAATATATATAAAGGAGTCGATCATTCATGGTATGTAAAATAGATAGAATTTATAATAATCTTGATGAAAAAGGTGTAAGAGTATTAGTGGACCGAGTATGGCCGAGAGGGATATCTAAAGACAAAGCAAATTTAGATCATTGGTTAAAAGACATCGCGCCCTCTAGTGAATTAAGAAAATGGTTCAATCACGAACCAAGTAAATTTGAAGCATTCAAAGAAAAATATAAAAAAGAACTCGAATCAGGCGATCAACAAGAAGCTTTAAATAAGCTAAAAGAAATATATAAAGAAAACAAACAAACACTCATCATATTGTATGGCGCCAAAGACGAAAAACACAATCAAGCAATCGTGTTAAAAGAAATATTGGATGGGTGAGTCATGGCTTAAGTACTGAATAAAGCCAAGAGAAGGGGCAAATCATGGCTTAAGTACCGAATAAAGCCAAGAGATAGTCCAAGTCATGGCTTAATGAAACAGAAAGCAAGCATAAGTGGATGCAAATATTTGATAAAATTAAGGCTCGTGGTGTCGAAGACATTTTCTTTTTATCTATGGATGGTGTTTCTGGCTTAGAATCCGGAGTTAAGGCTATTTTTCCTAA
>NZ_JAJNHJ010000015.1:0-60766 GCF_022386965.1 Mammaliicoccus sp. B-M6 | reverse complement strand
TCTATGGTTATGAACCAGCTTCTTTTACATGATCAAATTAAAGATAGAGTTATTAAGTATCTTGAATAACTTACACACTTAATTTGACAAAGCCTAATAAACTCACATCTTTCCCACCATCCACCCCCAAACAAAAAAACAACCTGAACTTACATAAGTTCAGGTTGCTCATAATCGGAAAGCAGCTTATGGTTAAGCTGCTTTTTTCATTTTTGTTAAAACTTTGAGTCCATATGCAAAGATACCGTATCCTACTAATGAACTTGGTAACCAAGTTTTAGTTAATGTGCTATCATTTTTTCTACTGAATAATGCATATGGCACGAACGTTGAAATTAAGTAAAGTACTAGAACCTTTTGATAACGTTTGTTCATCTTAAACACCTCACTTTGTTACTTTCATTATAATACTTTTTTATGCATGAATGAGGTGAGTTTTTTACAAATTTAGAACATTCGTTATTCGAATTTCGCAAATGCTGATGCTGGTATGCGTGAAGCTCTATCATTATTCATTTCACCTTTACCAATTGAGATAAGCATTGCTGGTACTAAGTTATCTTCAATATTAAATGAATCAATTACTGCTTGTTTGTCAAAGCCTATCATTGGGCAAGTTGCGAGTCCTGCGTCTTCACTGACTAACATTAAACTCATCGCAAATAATGAAGCGCCACGTATTGCTTCGTCTCTTCTGTTTGTATCACTTTCAAAGAATTGGTGGACACTTTGTATTAATCCTGATTTCTTATCAGCTGGTATATGTTTATGGTCTATCCAGTCATCTGCGATATCACCAATTGTTTCATGAGCATTTAAGTCACCTAAAATGATAAATGTCGCGCTAGATTCTTTTATTTTAATTTGTTTATTAGCTGCGTTATATAATTTTTCTTTTGCTTCGTCTGTATCAACAACAATTACTTTCCATTGTTGTAAGTTCCAAGCTGAAGGTGATAATGCAGCTTGATCTAATAAATTATAAATTGTTTCTCTATCTAAATCGTATGGCTCATAAGATTTAACAGAGCGTCTTCTTTCTAATGCTTTTGCTAATTCCATGTTTTTCCACTCCTTATATGTCGATATTTTTATGTTCATATAAAATAGTTTTAAAAACAACTTTTCTGCTTATTTACAAAAATCAGTCATTTTAATACTGGTTACAAACGGTTATTTGTTACAATATAAGTAATAAGGGAATAAAGTTGTATGATTTTAGTTATGTGATAAAAGGAGAGGTGCACATGATAGATATTCATAATCATTTATTATATGGATTAGATGATGGTCCATTAGATGAGGAAAGTATGCTTGAACTTGCAAGGGAAGCTGAGAAAATTGGTATAACAGATATAGTTGCAACACCTCATTATATAAAACATCGATTTAGAAATAATGCCGATATCGTAAAAAGTAGAACTGAAGAAGTACAATCTCTATTAAATGATCATCATATTGATATTAAAGTTTATCCTAGCCAAGAAATTCATATGTTTGGTGAGGAACTTGAAGGTTTAGAGTCAGGTGAATTGTTACCTATTACTGAAGGGTCAAGATATGTGTTAATTGAGTTTCCATTTTTCTCGATACCAGAATTTGCTGAACAAACATTTGAAAAGTTATTTAATGCCGGATACCGTCCAATATTAGCTCATCCAGAACGTATCATTCCTATTCAAGATGATTCACAAATTTTATTTGATTTAATTGATAGAGGCGCATTATGTCAAGTTACAGCAGGCTCTTTAGTGAATAAATATGGCGAAGATGCTAAAAGAGTAGCTGATTATTTATTAGAACAAGATGCGATTCATATTCTTGGAAGTGATGCCCATAATACATCCAATAGAAACTTTCATATTAAAGAAGCATATGAATTTTTAGAACGTACGAAAGGTATTGAGACTGTCACACGATTTAAAGAAAACGCTCGAAAAATATTAAAGAATGAAGAAATATGAAGTATTTAAAAAGCGAGAAAAGCATGAGTTACCAGTTGATATCTCATACATTTCTCGCTTTTTTATTATTACTAAGTTGTTTGTAAAGGTTCAGTTGTTTCATGCTTGTTGACGACAAACATTAAAATACTTGCTACAAGCACCATGATAAATGCGAAATAAGGTGTGCTGGATAATGTTAAATGATTTAATATAAATCCACCGATAACAGATCCAAGTGTAATACCTATGTTAAATGCAGATATATTTAAACTTGAAGCGAAATTGACAGTTTCTTTACTATTACGTTCAGCAAAAAGTACTACAATGAGTTGTAACCCGGGAACATTCATAAAAGCGAATAGTCCCATTAATAAAATACTGATTAAACCAACGACATGAAAATGTATCGTAAATCCAACAAGCAATAACGTTAATGCTTGTAATAGAAAAATAATCGTTAATGATTTCGTTGGCGCATGGTTCGTTAATTTTCCACCTAATGTATTACCAATCGCAACCATCACACCATACAATATTAAAATAATGACAATACTATTTGAGTCATAACCTAATATATTCGTTAAAATTTCAGTCATATAAGTGTAAACAACAAATGTACCACCATAGCCAAGAGCTGTAATTAAATAAATAGACATAAGCGGTTTGTTTTTAAAGACAGCAAGTTGTTTAATAATAGGTGCTTGCTCATATTCTGTTAAATTTTTTGGAACGAATGATATATTTGCGATTAAACTAATAAGTCCTATTAAAGCAATCGTGTAGAATGACATTTCGTAACCGAAGTTTTGACCGACCCAAGTTCCAAATGGGACACCTGTAATCGTTGCAACTGTTAAACCTGTAAACATCATGGCGATGGCACTTGAACGTTTATGCGCAGGGACTAAGTCAGCTGCAATGGTTGTTGCAATAGACATGAATACACCATGTGAGAAAGCGCTAAGCACTCTCATAGCGAGTAATAAACTGAATGATGTTGCAAGTCCTGCAAATACATTAGCAATAATAAACACAACCATAATGACTATCAAAACAGTCTTTCTTTTCATATTGTTTGTTAAAGGCGTTAAGATAGGTGCGCCAACTGTAACACCAATAGCATATAAAGATACAGTAAGTCCTGCTAATGGGATTGTCACATCAAAGGCATCTTTAATTAATGGGAGTAATCCTACGCTAATAAATTCCGTAGAACCAATAGCAAAAGCTGAGATAGCAAGTGATATAAGTGCGAGTTGATTCGAAAATTTGTTTTTCAATTTTTAAATTCCTTCCTTTGTTATAAGATATGTGATATTTTAAAACGTAATAAGACAAATAGAAAGTACGCACTTTAAAGTCATATAGGTACTAAAAAGTGCCTTAGGGAGGAATCATGATGGAAGTTACGGAATATAATATTGGTGTAGAAGCAACAATAGATGTCATTGGCGGTAAATGGA
The DNA here is from genome assembly GCF_022386965.1 of Mammaliicoccus sp. B-M6. Lineage (NCBI taxonomy): Bacteria > Bacillati > Bacillota > Bacilli > Caryophanales > Staphylococcaceae > Mammaliicoccus > Mammaliicoccus sp. B-M6. The sequence continues at coordinate 57,357 of NZ_JAJNHJ010000015.1, read as the reverse complement.
AGCCAGTGATACTGTGTCATTTAAAGCATGGGACAATGCGAACATCTGAACTTAAAAAAGCTATTCCGCATATTACACAAAAAATGTTAACGCAACAATTAAGAGAATTAGAAAAAGATGGCATTATTAATCGAATTGTATATCAACAAGTACCACCAAAAGTTGAATACGAGATATCAGAATATGGTAGTACATTAAATGAATTACTAGAGCACTTATGTAAATGGGGAGAATTCCATATTAAAAAACGTAAAGAAGACGGTGAGCAAATAGAGCTTGATTCCGTAGAATTTATAGATGGAATTTAAGTATGAAGTGTAAACAAGCAGGGACAATATTGTCCCTGCTTGTTTTGTATCTTATTCAAACATACCTTTTCTAATCATTTGATAATCTGAAAGCATATGTTGTCCTTTTGCAAATACGTCTTTTATTTGTTTCTTTTTCGGATCAACTATTAATATATCTGCATCATAGTGTTCTTCGATATGACCTTTATGATGTAGTGTTAATACGTTTGCGACATTAGAAGTAAATAAAGCAATTACTTCTTCCCAGTTCGAGTCTTGTACCAATAAATTAAATAATTGGTCTGTTAGCGTGCTGCATTTTGCAACGTCATAACCCACAAGTTGATTGTGTTTATCGAATTTAGGTAAACTGCCATGTCCATCTGAAGAAACGGTTAATTTTGAGATGTCTCCTCCATGTTCTCGGTAATAATTGATGTATTCTACTGTATTTGTACTTGCTGTTAAGTCAACATACACACCTTTATGACTTAATGAAATACCTTCTTCTAACAAATCTATCCCTTTATCAAAATGTGTCAAATAAAGTTTGTTCGGTTTAACATCATAATGATCGATTAGGTCATGAATTTGTTTCAGTTTATGTTTACCTGTACCTATATGAAAATGTGTGACACCAGCTTTTCCACTTAGCATTCCGCCTACTGTTGTATCAGCTACAATTCTTGCGAGTTCTTCAGTTGTTGGAATAGATGATCTGAAATCATTTATGGCTATTTCACCAGTGCCAATCACTTTATCTATTAAAAACAAATCTTCTTTGATGGAGTTTGTAATTGTAGTAACGGGTAAGTGATAATTACCTGTGTACATATATGTAGAGACACCTTCAGCTTCTAATGCTTGAGCCTTTGCATATAAACTCGTTAGCGTTCTAGAAATACCATCTGTACCTATTAAGCCAACTACGCTTGTAATACCATTTGATATTAAATTTGTTAATTGAACTTCTGGCGTTCGTGTCACATAACTCGCTTCACCGCCACCTCCTAGCAAATGAATATGTGGGTCTATAATCCCCGGCATAACTGTATAGCCTGTGGCATCGATGATCTTTAAGTTTGGATCCAGTTGCTTTATTAATTCAATATCTATATCTCCGATTTTAATAATAGATCGCCCTTGAATAAGTATCGATTGCTGACCCTTATAGTTCGGTGAATATACATCACCATTTTTAATAATTGTAAACATCAGCATCCTCCTTTAAAGCTTTCTTTATATATATTTTAGTGTAAGTATGTCGTGAAATCAAAATGTAGCAAATCAAATTAATATATGTCGATATTCTATATGTAATATAAATGTAATATAAAATTACACTTTTTATAATGACTTTATACTTCAAGTTATATATAATTAAATTGTACTTATTCTAAAAATATATAGGGGTGGATTAAATGTATCGATCGAAAAAAATTTTATCAGTAGGTTTTACTTCAGTTATGGCTTTGACTTTAGGATTATCAAATGTGGCTAGTGCGAAAGAAAGTAGTCCTTTAGATCAAAAGGAATTAAAATCAATTCCTAAACAAGAAATAAACACAAAAGCTGAAGCGCAAGAGATTTTGAGTCAGTTACCAGGCAATCCAAATATTAAGAAAAGTTACAAACAATTTGAAGTAGCAAATGAATTTAAAGATAACTTAGGATATACGCATTATACTTTAAAACCTAAAGTAGATAACTACGTTGTCGAAGATAAAGAAGTCAAGATACATACCAATGATAATCAAGAATTAGAACTCGTCAATGGGGATGTCAATACAGAAAAAGTTACATATACAAATAAACAAAGCTTATCTAAAGATGAAGCGGTTAATAAAGCTTTTGAAAGTATCGGCGTAAGTCAAAATGAAGTGAAAAATATTAAAGGACAAAAAGTCGTTAATAAAGATGAATTAGTGATCAATGCAGAAAAGAAAAAATTAGTCTATAATGTTGAAATTATTTATTTAGATCCTAAACCAGCACGTTGGGAAATTAAAATTGATGCTGAGACTGGTGAAGTTGTAAGTAAGAAAAATAAAATTGAACATATTGCTGGAAGTGGTGTAGGTGTTAATGGGGATACTAAGAAGCCACTCAATTTAACAAAAATAAGCAATGGTTATGGTTTACAAGATGAAACACATTCTGGAACAATCCATACTTATGATGCAAAGAATGGTACGTCTAGCTTTTCACTCATGACAGATACGGATACAAACTTTAATAGTAAAAATCAAGCTGCAGGAGTGGATGCGCATTTTAATGCTGCTAAAACATATGACTACTATTTAAACACACACAATAGAGATAGTTATGATGGAAACGGTGCAGAAATTAATTCTATTGTTCATTTTGATAGAAATTATAATAATGCCTTTTGGAATGGCCAATATATGGTGTATGGAGATGGTGATGGCAAAACATTTACATCATTATCAGCTGCAGATGATGTTGTTGCACATGAATTAACACATGCTGTGACAGAACATAGTGCAAACCTCGTATATGAGAATCAACCAGGTGCTTTAAATGAATCAATGTCAGATGTGTTTGGTTACTTCGTTGACCCAGAAGATTGGTTAATGGGAGAAGATGCATACACACCAGGTAAACCAGGTGATGGATTAAGAAGTCTTTCTAATCCAGAACAATATAATCAACCTGCACATATGAATAATTATCAGAACTTGCCAAATACTGAACAAGGTGACTATGGTGGCGTGCATATTAATAGTGGTATACCGAATAAAGCAGCTTATTTAACAATTACTAAAATTGGAAAAGAAAAATCAGAAGACATCTATTATAGAGCCTTAACACAATACTTAAGTTCAAACTCTTCATTCTTAGATGCTAAATTTGCATTAAAACAAGCAGCATCTGATTTATATGGTGCAAATTCAACAGAAGTACAACAAGTGGTCAATGCTTGGAATTCTGTAGGCGTAACTGGATAAAATAATTGTATTTTCACACATTGAGACTTAAAATAAAGAGGAGGACATTAACATGCAGAATCCGAAACATATGATACATCGTAAAATGCTTATGAATCGAGGTCGTGTATATTTGACGGGACAAATATGCACAGCAACACCGATACCAGATGATATGCATAGCGTGGGTTATTCAAACATGTTAATTCGATAACTGAATACGGGGAGCGTTATATATGAAATTAGGAGAACGTGTCAAACAAAGGAGAATAGATTTAAAGCTATCTCAACAGAATTTAGCGCAAGGTATTGCGACTCAAAGTCAAATTTCAAAAATAGAAAAGAATGAATTACAACCGGGATCTCAACTACTATTTAATATTTCAAGAAGATTAAATTGTAGTATGGACTATTTATACATTGGCGATGAGTTAGATACACAATTAGAACAGAAGTTAAAAGTAATAGAAAGATTGTTAGAAGAGCGTGATTATGATGCGCTAATACCTATTATAGATGGCAATTATTTATCAAATAGTTCAACAGATGAAATTGCTGCTTCGAAGTGGGTAAGATCGATTATTACTTTTTATAAGCATGATGATGTTGAACAATCTCTACAACTAATAGAAGAAGCTTATCGTTTAATGGGTCATAATATGTATGAGAAACTACAAGTTTCTATCTGTAATACGCGCGCAATTTACTACTATAGACAGAATGAAAATGAAAAAGCAAAGTCATCACTAGAACAAGGTTTAGAAATTGCTAAACGTTATAATGTAGACGATAATTATCAAATCAAATTGTTATATACATTATCTAATATTTACTCGAATGAAAAAGCTTATGACAGATGTTTAGCTTATGCTCAATCTGCATTAGATATTACGATTAAATCGAATAGATATATGTTATATAGCGAATTAGTTTATAATATTGTGCAATCACGATTAGAGATGGGCATTCTAAATGATACAGATAAGAAACAATTAGAAATTGCACTTTTCTTAAGTGAACAGTCTAAAAAACACAACATCACAATATTAATTAGAGATTTAATGAAAACTTTATAAACAAAAATACTTTCATAACCAATTCTTTTAAATGAATAGGATATGAAAGTATTTTTTTATTTTTGAATGACTTGAAGGATGGTCTCTGTCGTTAATTCAGATTCAAGTTTAGAAGCTAATTGTTGAATGGTTTTAAAGTCATGTCTTTCTTTATAAGGATATGTATAATTGAGTGTCGTTAAGATATGTAAGACAATCGCTTCTTCTAATATGACATGTTTATTGTTCAAAATAGTCGTCGTAACCTTTTCTGGGTAGTAATCTTTAATGATTTCATATATGTATAACTTCGCAAAATAGTAGGCTATCACATCGTATAATAAATCATATTTATGACATAGAGATTCTATAAATAAATATAAATGTGTGTTATCTTCTAATTGAATTGAAGCATCTTCTTTATATGTCCCAACAAGAAAATAAATATCTGGCCTTAAATATGTTTGATATTGCTTTAGAAATTTCAGCCTTACATCAAAGATAATATGAACCAATTTCGTGTTTATTTTTAAAATTAAGGGAAGGTCTTGTTCTAATTTTAGAAGCGTTGGATGGATATTTTGACATAGTAAATGTTCATCATATCCTGCATGCTGAAACTCTGTATGATACTTTGTAAAATATGAAAGCCTCGACTGTTCATTTAAATGAAAGTTATTAAAAAAATCATTAATTGTATTACTAATAATCATAATTGAACCCCTTAACATTTGCTTTAATCTTATGATAGTTATATTACCTGATTTTGATGATTTAATCATCAAATGGTAAAATTAAAAATTAATATTTGACGAGAAACAATATGTACTGTACCCTTTTAAAGTATTCAAGATATATAAGAGGAGAAAATAATGAATCAAATTAATCATAAAGGATCATTTATAGCTTTATTACCGTTAATCGTATTTGTAACGCTGTTTATAGGTACTGGATTAATCATGAAAGATTTTAATTACTTACCTTTAAATGTAGCGATTCTGATCGCAGCAGTCTTTGCATGTGCCATGTATCCAAAGACGCCTTTAGCTAAGAAATTAGATATATTTACAAAAGGCGCAGCTCATCCTAACATTTTATTAATGGTATTTGTCTTTTTAATGGCAGGTGCATTTAGTCAAACAGCTAAAAGTATGGGGGCTGTAAGTTCAACTGTAAATTTAGGATTATCTTTAATTCCCGGACAGTTTTTATTAGCAGGTTTATTCATAGTTGGTGCATTTATTTCAGTAGCTATGGGTACATCAATGGGAACAGTTGCAGCATTAGCACCAGTAGGCGTAGGTATTTCAGAAGCGACAGATATCTCACTTGCTTTAACAACAGCAACTGTCGTAGGTGGTGCAATGTTCGGTGATAATTTATCAATGATTTCAGATACAACCATCGCAGCAGTTAGAACACAACAAACGAAAATGAGCGATAAATTTAAGATGAATTTCTTAATTGTATTACCAGGTGCTATCTTAACTGTGCTTATTCTATGGTTTGTTACAAAAGATGCAGGTATGACAGATGCCAGTCAAGGTGGCTATAGTGTCATTAAAGTCATTCCATACTTATTTGTATTAATTAGTGCGTTATGTGGAATGAACGTATTGATGGTATTAGTGCTTGGTGTCATCGTAGCAAGCTTAATAGGATTATTAGACGGCTCATTTACGCTAGCAGAAAATTTAAAAGCAATCTCAGATGGACTTATCGGCATGCAAGATATTTCTATGATCGCATTATTAATCGGCGGAATGATTGGTCTCATAGAATATCATGGCGGAATCAAATGGTTGCTCAATACCGTAACGAAACGCTTGAAATCTAAACGCGGCGCAGAATTTGGAATTGCCAGTTTAGTAAGCGTGACAAATTTAGCAACAGCTAACAACACAATTTCAATCATTACAGCAGGACCACTCGCAAAAGAAATAGCAGATGATTATCAAATTGATCGCAGAAAATCAGCAAGTATATTAGATATATTTGCAAGTACAGTACAAGGAATTATTCCATATGGCGCACAAGTATTAGCAGCAACAAGCGTCGCAGGAATATCAACAGTATCACTATTACCTTATTCATTTTATCCATATTTATTAGGCATATGCGGTATCGTGTCTATTGTAATAGGTTATCCACGTAAGAAGAAAGAAGCGGAGTAAGCTAAAATATTAATATTTTAAACAAAAACAAGCATATCACGTTACGACTGAATGGTTCAGTTAAGTGATATGCTTGTTTTTTATATTTATATTTTTATGCTTTTTCTTGTTTGAGTTCGTATCCATATGCAGTTTCGCCATGGAATACGGCATCTAAGCCTTCTAGTTCTGCTTTTTCGTCTGTTCTTAATGTTGTAAAGATGCTAATGATTTTAGCGATGATGTATGTCATGATGCCACTAAATGCGATTGTTACGACGACGGCAACGATTTGTACGACTACTGGCATGATGCCACCACCAAAGAATACACCGTCTGCTATTGTTGAGTTGACGCTAGAATTTTGGAATAGACCTGTTCCTATTGCACCAACGACGCCTCCAAATCCGTGTAAACCGAATGCATCTAATGCATCGTCATAGTTAAGTAATACTTTAAGGTGCGTGATAACATAGTAACAAACGAATCCACCTAATATTCCTAGAATCATTGCACTTCCGTAACCGACAAAACCTGCTGCTGGTGTAATCGTTACGAGTCCTGCTAACATTCCTGATAATGTTCCGATTAACGTAACTTTTTTCTTTTGAATATATTCAAAGATAGACCAACCGGCAATTCCTGCACATGATGCTAGTATTGTATTAACAAATGCGAGCATGGCAACTGAATCGAAAGTGAGTGCTGATCCTGTATTAAAGCCAAACCAACCGAACCATACGAGAATACCACCGATTAAAGTAATGACTAAATTATGTGGTGGTTTTTTATTGCTAGGTTTTCTAGAACCGAGTAGTAGGGCAAGTACGAGTCCAGAAACACCAGATGAAATATGGACTACTGTACCACCAGCAAAATCAATTGCACCAAGTTTGTGAATCCAGCCGCCACCCCATACCCAGTGTGCTACTGGGCTATAAACTAAAACGACCCATAAACTCATAAAGATTAAAAATGGTCCGAATTTCATTCTTTCAGCTACTGAACCAGTTAAAATTGAAACGGCAATGGTACAAAATGTTAATTGGAAAAGCATAAATAATGCGAATGGAATGGTTTCACTAAAATTACCATTAGGTGTGAATCCAACACCGTTTAATAATGCGTGTGAGAAATCACCTATCCATAAATTGTTACCACCAAAACTAATAGAAAATCCTATTAATACCCATGTGAATGTTACAACAACAATTGCTGAAATACTGTGCATCGAAGTATTTAAAACATTTTTAGATTGAACTAATCCTCCGTAAAATAATGCTAAACCAGGTGTCATTAACCAAACTAACAACGTACATCCGAATAATAAAAGTGTATCTGTCTGACTCATCTTCCCTCAACTCCTTATTTTTTTAAAAGTATAAAATATAAAATAAGAAAAAAGAAATATGAGTCAGGTAAATTTACACTTGGTGTGATAATACTTAACATCTGTTAAGTAATTGGATTATTGAACACCTAAATAATCGAACGTAACAGCAGCGACTGATTTAGCTGCAATAAGTAGAGAACCTTCATCAATATCAAATTTAGGATGATGATGAGGGAATGTTTCTTTATCTTTAGGACTTGCGCCTACATAGAAGAAGGTACAAGGTAATTCTTTTGCATAGTAAGCAAAATCTTCTGATGGTGGTTGTGGTTCGCAACGTTCAACACTTTTAACTTCAGGAATATTAGCCGCTTCAATTGCTTTAGCAACTTGTTTCGTTAATTCAGGATCATTATATAGAACCGGATAATCTCTCGTATATTCGAGTTCACATTGAACACCATACATAGATTCTAAACCTTTAGAAAGTCGCTTAACTTCTGATTCAATCAGTTGTAGTGTTTCTTCGTTCATACCTCTTACGTCACCTTCAAGTGTGACTTCATTTTTAATGATATTAAACTGTCCTTTACCATCAAATGAACCGATAGAAATAACGCCCATATCAAATGGATTCAATCTTCTTGAAACGATTGTTTGTACAGACATAACAAAGCTACTTGCTGCAACAATTGGGTCATTTGCTAAATGTGGTGAAGAACCATGACCACCACGTCCTGTTATTTTTAATTTAAAGATATTTCGACCTGATTGAACATTGCCTTCTCTATAATAAACGTGATCACTTTCAAGTGCGCTCATAACATGGACGCCGATGACATTATCAACGCCATCAAGAATGCCATCTTTAATTAAGTATTGTGAACCACCAGGTGGCTTTTCTTCTGCAGGTTGGTGAATGATGACAATCTTACCTTTAAGTTGATCTTTCACTTCAATTAAAGTTTCAGCAAGCACCATCATATATGCAGTATGCGCGTCATGACCACAAGCATGCATGACACCTTCATTCTTAGAACTGAAAGGTAGGCCGGTATCTTCTTTTATAGGTAAAGCATCGAAATCAGCGCGTAACGCTAACGTCTTACCTGGTTTACCAGAATCAATGGTTACTTTAATACCATAAATGCCTTCTCCTCCGATATGTGTTTGTAATGTGACATCCTTATCTTTATAAAAGTCAGCAATATACTGGGCTGTCTCTTTTTCTTCAAAAGATAACTCAGGATGCTCATGTAAGTATCTTCTGATTTCAATCATTTTATTTTCTTTCTTAGATAATCTTTCATAGAAATCATTTAACATATCATGTTCCTCCTTATATTTGTTTAATTTAATTATAATAGAAATTTTGAAAAATTGTTGTTAGAAGCGTAAATGGGTGTTGACATAACATGACAATGGGCGTAGAATGATTGAGTATTAGTTAGCAAAGCTAACTATATTTTTATGAGAAAAGGTGAAAACAATGAAGAACTTTTTATATTCCTACACAAATTTGTATCGACCATATATTCATCATATTAATGAAATATTGGAACCTTTTGATTTATATGCTGCGCAGTACAAAGTGTTACATGATATCGCATATAATCAACCAACCACACTTGTTCAAGTTTCTAAGCGTTCTTTTATTGAAAAACCTACAGCTCGTAAAATTATAAAAAAATTAATCGAACGGGAATTGATTCAAGCAGTTAATAGTAAAGAAGATAAAAGAGAAAAATTCCTTACATTAACTGAGCAAGGTCAAAATCAATTCGATGAAATTCATCATAGAATTGGTGTATTTCAAGAAAAATGTCTGCAAGCAGTTGGTGTCGATGAAGCAGAACTTAATAAGGCACAAGAGATTTTAGAGAATTTGAGAACTTATTTAATAGAGGAGGAAACAGAGTAATGGACGACCAAATTAAGAAACCGATTTGGACAAAAGATTTTATATTTAATTTTGTTATTAGCTTTTTTATATTTTTATCAATGTACTTACTATTAGTAACAGTAGGTGGTTATAGTAAGGAAACATTTGGCGTTTCAGACAGTATGGCTGGTCTAGCATCAGGTTTATTCATAGTTGGATCATTAGTAGGTAGATTTTTAACAGGTAAATATATCAACATAGTAGGTAGTAAGAAAGTATTAGTCATCGGTGGGATTTTACTAGTTATCACAAACGGTTTATATCTCGTGACGGCATCATCATTCGCATTGTTATTAATCGTACGTATTCTAAATGGTGTTGCAAGTGGGGTAGCAAGTACATCTACAGGAACAATCGCAGCATTTATCACACCAGCACAACGTCGTAGTGAAGGTATTAGTATGTATAGTTTAAGTATGGTACTCGGTACAGCAATCGGACCATTTATAGGCTTATTACTATATCAACACATTCCAATGTCTGGACTATTTACAATTTGTACGATACTTATTGTTGTAGCATTTGTTATGTCACTATTCATGAAAGTTGAAACACCTGTTATGGCGAGTGTCAAAACAGAAGAGAAAAAAGGATTTAAAATTACTGATTTCTTCTCAGTACATGCCTTACCAATTGCAATCGTAGTTGTGATTGTTAGTATTGCATACTCATCAGTATTGTCATTTATTCAATTCTTCGCACAAGAAAATCATTTAGTAGATGCAGCAAGTTTCTTCTTTGTTGTATATGCAGTAGCAGTCTTAATTACAAGACCATTTACAGGTAGAATTATGGACCAACGCGGTGAGAATATCGTTACAATACCAGCATTTATATGTTTAATTCTTGGTTTATTCCTAATTAGTATTGCAAGCAATGGTGCGATCTTATTAATCGCAGGTGCATTTATAGGATTAGGATTTGGTAACTTACAATCTATATTCCAAGCATTAGTCGTTAAAGTATCGCCAGTAGAAGCGATGGGATTAGCAACATCAACATATTTCATCGGTTTAGACTTCGGATTAGGATTCGGACCATATGTATTAGGTAACTTCACACATTCGATTGGATATTCAGGATTATATCTAGCAATGTCTATCGTAGCTTTATTAGGATTAGTCGCATTCTATTTCTTACACATGATTAAAGCTAAAAAAGTAAGTCAATTATAATAAGTGGAGGATATGAAGGGACAGAATTCCGAGAAATGTCCCTTACTGAGTACCCTCTAATTAACAGAATTCGAAATAATGGAAGTTAGCGATACTCAATTACTAAACTTCATAATAATGTTGTCTGAGACACTGAGATGTCTCAGACACTATATAAAAAAAATAGCGTATAGGACATTTGTTGTCCTATACGCTATTTATATATTATCCTTCTAAATCAACTGAGTTGATATCAATGCCTAATGCGTCTGCTACACCTTTACCATAGTCTGGATCTGCTTTGTAACAGTTACGGATGTGACGGTGTTTTACTTCGTCAGTAGTGCCTTGCATTTCGTTAGCTGTATTTTGGAAAATACGTTGTTGTTGTTCTGGTGATTGTAGACGGAATAATTTACCTGGTTGTTCATAGTAATTATCGTCATCTTCACGGAAGTCGTGTTCGTATAATTCACCTTCAAGTTCTAAACCTGGTTTTTTGTATTCTGGTTGTGATTGATGAGCTTCATAACTATTTGGATAGTAGTTAATGCCGCCACCAAGGTTACCATCTACTCTCATTTGTCCATCTCTTGAGAATGGGCAAACATTTGTTGCAGCTTTTGGTGAGTTTACTGGGATTTGCCAGTGGTTAACACCTAAGCGGTAACGTTGTGCATCTCCGTAAGAGAATAAACGACCTTGTAACATTTTATCTGGAGAGAAGTCTATACCAGGGATGATGTTTGTTGGTGCAAATGCAGCTTGTTCAACATCTTGGAAATAGTTCTCTGGGTTACGATTTAATTCGAATTCACCAACTGGAATTAATGGGTATTCGTCTTTAAACCAAACTTTAGTTAAGTCGAATGGGTTATCTTTATGATTTCTTGCTTGTTCTTCAGTCATAACTTGAATGTACATTTTCCATTTAGGGAAATTGCCTTCTTCAATCGCGTTGAATAAGTCTCTTTGACTTGATTCGCGGTCTTTAGCAATTACTTGTTCAGCTTCTTCTGCTGTGTAATTTTCGATACCTTGTTGAGTTCTGAAGTGGAATTTAACCCATACACGTTCACCTGCATCGTTGTACATTGAGTAAGTGTGTGAACCGAAACCGTGCATGTTACGGAATCCTTTTGGAATACCTCTGTCTGTCATTAAAATTGTAACTTGGTGTAAAGCTTCAGGTAATAATGTCCAGAAATCCCAGTTTGATTGTGGGTTATGCATGTTTGTTTTAGGGTCACGTTTAACAACATGGTTTAAACTTGCAAATAATTTAGGATCACGGAAGAAGAATACAGGTGTGTTGTTACCAACTAAGTCCCAGTTACCTTCTTCAGTATAGAATTTAAGTGCGAAACCACGAATGTCACGTTCAGCTTCTGCAGCACCACGTTCACCAGCAACTGTAGAGAAACGTGCAAACATTTCAGTTTGTTTACCAATTTCAGAGAATATTTTAGCATTTGTATATTGTGTTATATCATGTGTAACAGTAAAAGTACCGAACGCACCAGAACCTTTAGCATGCATACGACGCTCTGGAATCACTTCTCTGTCGAAATGTGCCATTTGTTCTAAGAAATAAATATCTTGCATAGCAAGTGGTCCGCGTTTACCAGCAGTTAATGAATTTTCACGATCTGATACTGGTGCACCAAAAAGTCCTGTAAGTTTTGATTTATTACTCATATCATAATCCTCCTCAAGATTTCTTAATTATAATAATTCTAATTTCATACTAATTATAATTTAAAGTAAGCAAAGTGACAAGTAAAAGAATAAATAATACAGAAAGAATTACGGTACTACTTTGTTATATATTTAGATATAATAACCTAAAAGTGTAAAAACTAAACATTATATAGGGCTTTTTGACTAAATTTTACGGTTTGTACACAAATTGTTAATAGAATAAATTTTATTTAAAATGAGAATTGGACAGATTAATTGATTATAAGAACTATAAATAATAAAAAAAGAACGCGCTTTTTCGCGTTCTTAATAGAAATAAATATTATTTAGGTAAATCCCTGTCTATAAATAGTGGCTGAACATCTACTCTTCTCAATATGATTTCTTTTGCTTTTTGAGGTAGAAGTTTAATTTCAGGAATTTCTGAGACTTTTAATGATACATATTTAATTTTTTGATCGAATGGAATGGTCAAGTCTTCTAAAGATTCATTAATTGTAACATGGTAAATAAATAATATTTCGTGATAAGACGTACTTTCATATTCAAAGAAGTTTTGAACAGTTGTTAAAAAGTAAATATCATCACATTCTATATTGAGTTCTTCTTTGATTTCACGTTTAATAGCAGAATCTGAGCTTTCGAAATATTTAACTCTCCCACCAATTAATGCATAATAATCATGTTTTTTATCATAGTGAAAACAATAACCATGCTTATCTTTGATGATTGCGCCAACTCTAATATTTAACATACCATCGCCTGATTTAAGTGAAAGATCCATCACAACGACCTCCTTAGTATTAAATTAGAATAATTTAAGAATGACAATGCCGACAAAGACTAATATCGCACCAATTAATCGTCTCGTTGTAATTTTAAATTTTGGTGTATTAAATAAACCAAAATGATCAATTAAAAGTCCCATTAACATTTGTCCAAATATAACGACCATTAATGTAAGTGCTGCACCGAGTTCAGGCATAAGTAATATGTTCGTCGTAACAAATACAACACCTAATGCACCACCAATAAAGTAAATCGGTTTAATCGTACCTTGTTCAGGTTGATGGAAGCTAAAACGAATTCTACGAACAAGAATAAGTGAAAGCATAAATAATGCGATTGTCCCAACAGCGAATGATATAAGTGCTGAAAAATAAAATGAATCTACTTCATATCTAAGTGCACTATTAATAGCTGTTTGTATTGGGGGAAGACAACCTGTCATAATACCGAGAATCATCCAATAATTTGTATGATTAGATTGTGTTGTAATGACACGTGATGATTTCTTTTTATAATTCATTAATAATATACCCAGTAACATCAGAATTACGCCAGAAATTCTTCCGATATTAATTGTATGAATGTCAGCATCAAATAATCCAAATTGGTCGATGATCAGTCCCATTATAATTTGACCAGAAACTGTCATCACGACTGTTAATGCTGCGCCAATTCTTGGAAGTAATAATAAATTTCCTGTTAAAAAGACGACGCCTAATAAACCACCTGTAAACCAAACGTAAGAAAAGTCTTGATTCATTATAAATGATGGTGTTAATTTTTGTGGATTCATAATAGTATTCACAATGATTAACACAATTGTTCCTATCAAGAATGAATAAAATGATGCAAGTATAGGTGATTTTGTGTAACTACCAAGTTTCGTATTAATAGATGTTTGTAGTGGTACACATAACCCTGCTAAAATGCCTAGAATAATTAATAAAATCAATCTTCATAACCCCTTTTTTCTATATCTACAGATTCTTGGTAATAAATCTTTTGTTCATTTTCTGGTACCATGTTACCGCCTGTTGACCAAACGAGGTGCGTGGCATTTTCGGAATCATAATTTAAGTCATGAATATATTTTAAACCTTGGAAACCTGAAGTAGCAGAAGGTTCTATAAAGATATTTTCATGATCTTTTAATGTTTTTAAATAAAGATAAAGTTGATGGTCATTTACTGTACATGAACCAAACAATAATGAAGTCATAATGTTGCCGACTAATTTCGAAGGACGACTGACTGCTAAACCATCTGCAATTGTTTTTCCTGATAAACCTATATCTTGAACGGAAATTTGATCATGTAGCTGTGTAATCATGCCTAAAGTCATACAAGGAGCTTCAGTAGGTTCGATAAAGATAGGATGTACATGATCACCATAAATGAGTTTTAATCCAAATGCGACACCACCAGGACCACCGCCTACGCCACATGGTAAATAGACGTATAACGGATGCGCTTTATCTACATGAATATTTAAGTCTTTCAATTGTTGTTTAAGTCTTAACGCGCTAACAGCATATCCTAAAAATAAATCTTTAGATGCTTCATCATCAATAAAGTGGCAATAAGGATCATCTGCTGCAGCTTTACGACCTTCTTTTACAGCATAACCGTAATCTTGAACATGCTCTACGACTTCGACTCCTTTAGAACGGAGAAGGTCCTTTTTCCATGCTTTAGCATCTTGAGATATATGAACCGTTACTTTGAAACCTAATTTGGCACTCATAATACCGATGCTTAATCCTAAATTACCAGTAGAACCAACAGCAATTCTGTATTTAGAGAAAATAGATTGATATTGTTCAGTAGCAAGTAGGCGATAATCACTATTAATCGTAAAATCAGTTTCTTTCATTGCCGTTTCTTCAGCAAACTTTAGCACTTCATAAATGCCACCACGTGCTTTAATAGAACCAGAAATAGGTAAAGCATGGTCACCTTTAAGTAATAAACGTCCCTTTAAATGACTGAATCGTGCATTTTTAAAATGATCTAATGTGAAAATTTGAGATTCAATTTTTCCATTGTTTAGTTTCGTTTCAGGAAAGACTTCTTCAATATACGGTGCAAAACGAGCTAATCGTTGTTCAGCATCTAATACATCATCCATTGAAAATGGTAAATCAGTAGTCACTAAATAGTCAGGATTTTTCCAAAATACTTCTTCTCCATTTTTAATATTAGAAATAATAGGATACTTATCTTCTAATGATTTTATGTCTATAGACATGAATAATCTCTCCTTTTTAAAATATAATGTAATACAATAGTACAACTGTTTGGATATTATAGATAGATTGTGAGAATAAAAAATATATGATTATTTGTAATCTTTAACAATAATAGAAGGTTTAGAAAGTATAGAAGTAATGAGTATTTCGAGATTGATATGTATGTAGTGGGTCTGTTAATTACAAAATCCTACAGAATTGTAACTAAGAACCCCGCTATCTTCACATAACACACAACATACTCATAAAAAAGACTTCCGATGTAATATCGGAAGTCTCCATTTTTATGATGTATATAAATCTCTTGTAGGTGTTGGGATTCTGCTTGGGTCTGCATGTTTAATAATTGCACGTACATATAGTGAAGCGACAATTAGAAATACGATTGAACCACCAATTACAGATGTTTGATATGGTAATGATAATCCTTCAGGTGCATATAATACATATACACTAATTGCAGCTGTCATGAATAATGCTGGTATTCCTGCTACTAAATGTTTCTTGCCATATCTTAATAAGTAACTTACACTAACCCACAACATAACGGTTGCGACGATTTGATTTGAGAATCCAACATATCTCCATAAGAATGAATAATCAATTGTTGATAGTAAGAAAGCAGGTAATCCTACAGCAAAGCTTGCTGCAATCATTAATACTTTTGGTTTAATTTTTACTTTATCTCTCATGAAATCTTCTATAATCATTCTTGAACTTCTAAGTGCAGTATCACCAGTTGTAATAGGTAGGATGATGACACCAAGTAGTGCAAGGATGCTACCGAATGGTCCTAATAATTCCATTGAGATTTGGTCAACGACACCTGCTGGACCGATTGATTGTAATTTTGCTGCTAATCCTTCAGTACCACCGAAGAATGTCATACCAGCTGCTGCCCAAATTAATGCAATAATACCTTCTGAGATCATTGCGCCATAAAAAACTTTTCTACCTTCTGATTCATTTTTAACTGTTCTTGAAATGATTGGACTTTGCGTACAATGGAAACCTGAAATTGCACCGCAAGATATTGTCACCATAAGTAATGGCCAAACAGGTAGTTCTTTAGGATGCATATTATGAATTGTAATTTCAGGAATATGTTTACCACTGAATATTAAAGCAACGGCTACACTAACGGCCATAACGATTAAGATAACACCGAATATTGGATAAATACGTCCAATGATTTTATTGATAGGAAGAATAGCTGCTAGTATAAAGTATGTAAAAATGATAACTAATGCTACGAAGAATGAAATAGGTGTCTTGCTTGATAATAATTGAGCTGGCCCAGCAACAAATGCAGCTGCAACAAGCACCATCAAGACGACAGACACAACATCTGTGAACACTCTAATAATCTTACCTAAATAATGTTGTACAAGCATAGGGAACTGTGCACCACCATGTCTCAAACTTAGCATGCCTGAGAAGTAATCATGTACACCTCCAGCAACGATACACCCTACAACAATCCAGATAAATGCTACAGGTCCATATAAAGCACCAGCTACTGCACCAAATATCGGACCCAATCCAGCTATGTTAAGCAGCTGAATCATCCATCCTTTCCAAGCAGGCATAGGTACAAAATCCATATTATCTTGTTTACTATACGCTGGTGTTTGTTTATCCGGATGTATCTCGAATACGCGTTCAACGTATTTACCGTAAAAGATATACCCCAAAATTAAAATAATAATACTAGAAATAAATGTAACCATTGTAAAACCTTCTTTCAAACTAAGAATATTCATAGATTAGCAAAAATTTTACATTGTATCAATAATATTTTTGAAATTTCTGAAAATTTGTCGATATAGTAAACATAACAATTATTTGCAATTGTAAAATTACAAAATTATAATCAAAAGTAAGCCTTTTCATTTAAAAATGATTATATTTGGCTTTTTTGGGCATAATTTCATAGAGGGGGTAATCAATATGCAAGAACATCAGGTTATAACAATTGATGGTAAAGATTTTCTTGTAGAAGAGGGCATGAGGCTATTGGACTTTATTAAAGCTGAAAAGTTAACCTTCGTTCCGTCTATATGCTACAACGAATCTTTAGGACCAATTGAAACGTGTGACTCATGTGTCGTCGAAGTTAATGGGCAACTTCAACGTGCATGTAGTACGATGATTGAGAATGGCATGGTTGTGAATACACAACTTGAATCCGTGAAATCAGCTCAGAAACAAGCATTGGACAGAGTGCTTGAACATCATGAATTATATTGTACAGTTTGTGATTATAATAATGGCAATTGCGAAATTCATAATGCAATGGGTGAATTTGGTTTAGAACATCAATCTAATCCATTTCAATCTAAAGGTTATGAAAAAGATTTTGGGGCATTTTACAGATATGATCCGGATCAATGTATTCTATGTGGTAGATGTGTAGAAGTATGTCAAGATGTACAAGTGAACGAAACATTGACAATTGATTGGGAAAGAAAACAACCTAGAGTTATTTGGGACAATGATCGTGCGATTGATGAATCAAGCTGTGTGAACTGTGGACAATGTGTAACAGTATGTCCTTGTAATGCTTTGATGGAAAATAACATGCTAGGTAACGCAGGGTATATGACTGATCAAGAACCTGGCTTATTACGTTCGATGATTGAACTCACTAAAAAAGCTGAAACTGGATATGGACCACTGTTTGCGATTTCTGATTCAGAAGCGGCGATGCGAGAAGATGTTATTAAGAAGACGAAGACAGTATGTACATACTGTGGAGTAGGTTGTTCATTTGATGTTTGGACAAAAGATAGAGAAATATTAAGAGTGTTACCGCATGAAGATTCTCCAGCAAATCATATTTCTACGTGTGTTAAAGGGAAATTTGCATGGGACTATGTGAATTCTGAAGATAGATTAACGAAACCTTTAGTTAGAAAAGAAGGCTATTTCCAAGAAGTTGAATGGGATGAAGCTTTAAGAGTGATCAGTACTCGATTTTCTCAAATTAAAAATCAATATGGTAAAGACGCATTAGCGTTTATTTCATCTTCTAAATGTACAAATGAAGAATCATATTTAATGCAGAAATTAGCGAGACAAGTTATCGGAACGCATAATGTCGATAATTGTTCTAGATATTGTCAATCACCCGCTACTCAAGGATTGTTTAGAACAGTAGGTTACGGTGGCGATTCCGGTTCAATTGAAGATTTAGAAAAAGCTAAAATGGTCATTACTATCGGTACAAACACAGCTGAAGCACATCCAGTTATTGCGAGTAGAATTAAACGTGCACATAAATTATTAGGACAAAAATTATATGTATTTGATATTAGAAAACATGAGATGGCTGAACGTGCAGATAAATTTTATCAACCAAATCCTGGTACAGATTTAGTTTGGCTATCAGCTGTTACAAAATATATTATCGACCAAAATTGGCACGATGAGGCTTTTATCAATAAATGGGTTAATGATTTTGATAGTTATTATGAAAGTCTTAATACATTTACGTTAGAGTATGCAGAAAGTCTCACGGGCATTAGTCAAACAGAACTTAAACATATTGCCAAACAAGTTGCAGAAACTGAATCTCTATCCATCTGTTGGGCAATGGGTGTAACGCAACATCGTATCGGTAGTGATACAAGTACAGCTATTTCTAACTTATTATTAGTAACAGGGAATTATATGAGACCTGGCACAGGTGCTTATCCTTTAAGAGGCCACAACAATGTTCAAGGATGTAGTGATATGGGCAGTATGCCTAACACATTCCCAGGATATCAAGATGTCTCTGATGATGAAGTGAGACATAAATTTGAACAAGCTTGGCAAGTTTCGCTCGATTCAGAAAGAGGTTTGGACAACCATCAAATGATAGATAGTATACATGAAGGGACATTACACTCACTTTATATTAAAGGTGAAGATACAGGTGTTGTAGACGCTAATATCAATTATGTCAGATCAGCATTTGAGAAAATTGATTTCTTAGTCGTTCAAGATTTATTTTTATCAAAAACAGCCGAATTTGCAGATGTTGTCTTACCAGCATCTCCTTCATTAGAAAAAGATGGTACATTTACAAACACTGAAAGACGTGTTCAAAGAATCAATAAAGCATTAGACACGCTTGGAGATTCTAAACCAGACTGGGAAATCATTCAATTAATTGCACAGTCACTAGGCGCAGATTGGGATTATCAACATCCTAGTGAAATATGGTATGAAGCACAATCACTCATGCCTTTAGTTAAAGGAATTACGTATGATCGTCTAGAAGGATTTGATAGTTTACAATGGCCAATGAATGATGATGGCACTGATACACCATTATTATATACAGAAAGATTTAATTTCCCTGATGGCAAAGCTAGACTTTATCCATTGTCATTTAATGTTGAATCTAAAAAGACAAAAGAAATGTCATTACACGTTAACAATGGTCGAGTGTTAGAACATTTCCATGAAGGTAATATGACTTATCAAGTACCTGGTTTAAAATATAAATTACCTAGAAACTTCTGTGAAATTTCTAAAGAACTCGCTGAAGAACACGGTATCGAAAATGGTGCGAGAGTTAAAATAACTTCTAAAGTAGGTACAGTAGAAGTGAATGTGCAAGTAACAGACAGAGTAGCAGGTAATAATATTTATATTCCATTAAATGATCAGAATGAAGGTGCACCTAACTTTGTAACAGATAGTGATGTTGATAAAGATACAAATACACCAGCATATAAAGATAATTATGCGAAGTTAGAAGTTGTCACTAAAAAAGGGCAATCACCTATACCTAAACATAATTCACGTTTTGGTAATAGACAGCCTCAGATTAGTGTGAGAGTACAAGATAAGTGGGCGAAATCAAGTTATACATTCCCTAGTAAAGGTGGCGATTTATAATGGGTGAAAGAGTTAAAGTGATTAAGAAAATTCATAAAAGTAGAGAATATATAATTGAAGAAAATATGAATGACATTAAATCACGATTATCAGATCGAAAAATTGCCATTGAAAAAGGGATTGATATACTCGATGCACTGGAAGAAGCGGAAGCGTTGGATGCTTTTCACGCAGCCATTGTGCAACGTAAAATCATTACGAAAAATATCGTCAATGAACTAAATAAAGAACAATATGAAGGTATTTTAGGAAATCTTGGACAAGTTCTATTTTTATTAGGAGAGCTAGATATAGAAGAAACATCGACTTTCGTGAGAAGAATTAATAACGGTATGAAAGTAGCAAATAGGGCTAATCCTTATAAGAAGACTTCTGTAACAGATTTATTAGGTGCACTTAAAGATCCAGAAATTAATCAAAGTGTAACGCTATTATTGAACTTTTTAAAAGGTATGAGTAGAGAAGAGTGAGACAGATTTCTGTCTCGCTCTTATTTTTTGAAAACATTTCGTTGAAATTTAAGAAAATATAAGATAAGTTAAAACAGTAACAATGCTTATACAAATAGAAGAGGTGTGAATATTATTAACTTTTTGAGAGAAAGGTTTTCTTTAATTTTAGGGCTCACAATTATTATTATTTTTATTGTTTTATTATTTATTTTTGAGTCTCCTTTTTTTAAAAATCATCAAACGCATACTTATGAAGAAGCGCTTGAAATTCAAACGCAAAGTGATGCACCAGCTGTTACACAAAAGGACAATAAATTCGTGTATGCTGATAAAAAAGATATCGATAAATTTATGGATATCGACAAAAGTCAGACAGACTTTCAATTCATAGATATATCTAAAAAAGTAGATGTATCAGAAAAACAAGTTAAAGAAATTTTAAAAGATAAAGGCATATTAAAAGGTAAAGAAAAAGCTTTTATAGATGCTCAAGAAAAATATGATGTCAATGTCATATACTTGATGAGCCATGCTTTTATCGAAACTGGCAACGGTAATTCTGAATTGGCTAGTGGTGTCAAAATGTCCAACGGTAAAACATTCTATAATTTTTATGGAATCGGGGCATTTGATCAAGATGCTGTAGAAACAGGTAGTAGTTATGCGCGTAAAAAAGGTTGGACTTCTCCAGAAAAAGCTATAAATGGAGGCGCTGAATTTATTAAAAAGGATTATCTTAACAATGGGCAAGACACATTATATAAAATGAGATGGAACCCTTATAATCCAGGTCAACACCTATATGCAACAGATGTGAATTGGGCAACAAGTATCGGTAAAATTATGGAAGGTTATTATGATGACCATAATTTGAAAAAATCAAAAGTCCATAAAGACTATTACAAATAAAGGTTACCCCTAGTTCAATATGAACTGGGGGTAAAGATATGTAAGGATTCATGTTAAAATAAAGCTTATAATCAAATTTTTATTTCAAAGAAAGTAGTGAACAAAATGAAAATTGCTGTAATTGGGGCAGGCATCGGTGGGTTAACGACTGCTGGATTACTAACTCAAACGGGACATGAAGTTTATGTATATGAACAACGTGGAAATTTAGACCAAGATGGTGCCGGTTTAGGTATTGGAAGTAATGTCCTTAAAGCATTGAAACAATATAAAATGGCATATGCAATTGAGCAAGAAGGCCAGCCATTAAGAAAAATAGAAATTAGAACTGATTTAGATGAATTTTTAAATTCATTAATGATGAATCAAGATGAACATAAAAATATTACGATTCATAGAAAAGTGTTACATGAAATCTTAAAAACACATGTACCAACAGATAATATTTATTTAAATCATGAAGTCAAAACATTTAAGCAAACAGCTGACGATGTACGGCTTTATTTTACAAATGGTTTAGAAGAACAATTTGATTTAGTAATTGCAGCAGATGGTATACATTCAAAAGTAAGAACACAACTTTATCCGAAATCAGCACCTAAGTATGCTGGATACACTTGTTTCAGAGGTGTAGTAAACGAGAAGTTAAATATCGAACAAGATGTTACTTTAGAATATTGGGGACATAAAGGAAGATTTGGCATTGTACCTTTAAAAGACAACGAATTATACTGGTTCTGTACAATGAATGCTAAAGAAAATGATTTGCAATTTAAGTCATTTGAGAAACCACATCTTCAAGCATACTTCAATCAATTCCCTAATGAAGTAAGAACTGTATTAGATGCACAAGAAGAAACAGGCATATTACATCATGATATGTACGACCTCGTACCATTGAAATCTTTCGTTTCAAATAGAGTAGTTCTGTTGGGAGACGCAGCACATGCAACAACACCGAACATGGGACAAGGTGCAGGACAAGCAATAGAAGATGCCGTAACATTAGTGAATTTAATTAACGATCGAGATATAGAATCAGCCTTAAAACGATATGATAAATTAAGAACGAAACATACTAAAAAAGTCATCTTAAAATCAAGAAAAATCGGTAAAGCAGCACAATCATCAAGTACTTTAAAAATTAAAATAAGAAATAAAATGCTCAAACAAAAATCTTCAAAATCACTTAGCAAAAAAGTGAAGTTCTTACAAAAAGCAAAATTAAAATAGGGAAAAACCGCTTAGACACGATGGAAGTCTAAGCGGTTTTTGACATTTAATGCGTTAGTAAGTTGTTCTAATTACCAGAATTCTGAGAAATGGAAGTTAGGATCGTCTAATTAAGGACATTATTTGGAATTGTGTCCCTAACACGGCCCGTTACGGACATTACTCAGAATTGTGTCCCTAAATACTTCCACAATACTATCGAATTTTTAATGTGTTATATCTGAAGTTGATATACCAGTTGCAGATTTAACTTGGACTTCTTGGAATTTATCATGTGATTCTGATTTACCTAGGAATGTTCCTAAAAATGCACCAATAAAGCCTGCTGGTACTGATATGATTGCAGGGTTTGATAATGGGAATATTGGCGACATTGTTATAAATGCTGTTCCTGCTGGATTCATGACATTTGGACTTAAAATAACGAGTATAAGTGACACCATTAAGCCGACAGCGATTCCTGTGATGGCACCGTGTGTGTTAAATCTCTTCCAAAATATCGTAAATACAATGACAGGTAAGTTAGCACTTGCTGCGACACAAAATGCTAATGATACTAAGAATGCTACGTTTAAATTTTGAGCAAATAAGGCTAATATAATGGATACAACTGAAACGGTTAATGAAGCTAATTTTGCTGCTTTCATCTGTTCACGTTCGCTTATTTTACCTTTTTTAATAACTTGCCCGTAAATATCATGTGCGAATGCAGACGCGCCTGTTAATACTAAACCTGCTACTACTGCTAAAATCGTCGCAAATGCTACGGCAGAAACGAATGACATTAAGAAATCTCCACCTAATTTTGCTGCTAATAATGGAGCTGCCATATTACCTGCAGGGTTAGCTGCAATAATTTCTTCACGTGTTAATAATGCTGCTGCACCAAATCCAAGGAAGATTGTTAAAATGTAGAAGATACCGATAATCCATGTTGCCCACATTACAGAAGATCTTGCTGTTTTAGCATCTTTAACTGTAAAGAATCGCATCAATATGTGTGGTAACCCAGCTGTACCAAACAGTAACGCAATAATTAATGAGATGTTATCTAACGGTGGTTTACCTTGTGAACCTGGATTAATAAATTCACCTTTGAAATCAGATGACTTAATGTTATGCATTTCACCAAACATCGTAGAAAGATTGAAGTCAAAATGTAATAACACTAAAAATGAAATAATTACAGTACCAATCATAAGTAATACAGCTTTAACCATTTGTACCCAGCTTGTTGCTGTCATACCACCAAATAATACGTAAATAGTCATCATTATACCAACTAGAATAACAGCGAGCGTATAAGGTATACCAAATAGTAATTGAATAAGTGCACCTGCACCAACGAGTTGTGCAAGCATATAGAATATAACTATTGTAATAGAAGAAACTGCAGCCATAGCTCTTACTTTTTTTAATTCAAATCGTGCTGCAATCATATCTGCTAAAGTATATTTACCAAGGTTTCTTAACGGCTCAGCTACGATGTATAACACAATAAGATAAGCTGTTAAATAACCAATACTATAGAAGAAACCATCAAACCCCCATAATGCGATGGCACCTGCTATACCTAAAAATGAAGCGGCTGATAAATAATCACCTGCAATTGCCAAACCATTTTGCCAACCTGTTAAGCCACCACCAGCAGTGTAGAAGTCATTTGCTGATTGTGTTCTTTTAGATGCAAAATATGTAATAAACAATGTGATCCCGACAAATATTAAAAACATAACGACGACGATGACATTCATAAGTTTTGCTCCTCTCTATATGCTTTTAATAGTTCCTCAGCATCTTTATCAAAAGATTTTGCTTTTCGCATGTACAAAGTGACAAGTGTCCAAACCATAATGAATAATAATAAAGCGTAAATCCATGCCCATGAGATATTCCAAAATGCAATATTATTCAAGATGTTTGTATAACCAGTCAACACTGGGAATAGGAGTGTTGCCAAAATAAAGAATATAGAGATAGGAAATATAAAATTATTTCTTTTTTTCAGAAGTTCTTTAAACTTTGGATCTGCTGCTAAACGCTTGAAATCATGCTCTGCCATACTCATAACCCCCTTATTTATAGATGTAAAAATACATCTTAATTCTCATTTTATTTGTTGTTCACAAAATTGTCAATAATTTATTGATAGCGCTTACATTAATAAAAATTCATTAAGAAAATGTTAATCAATCATTAAAGAGAAAAAATACAATCCAGATAAATGAATATTTAGAAAAATTTGATTATAAGTATTGACGATAAATGGAAACACCCATATAATTCTTATCATATTAATAAGAATTCGGAAGGGATAAATAAGATGATTGAATTTAAAAATGTAAATAAAATTTTCCAGCAAAAGAATTCTAAAATCCAAGCTTTAAAAGATGTCAGTTTTAAAGTCGAAGAACAAGATATTTTTGGCGTAATTGGATATAGTGGTGCAGGAAAAAGTACGTTAATAAGACTTGTTAATGCTTTGGAAGAGAAAACAACGGGAGAGGTCATTGTTAATGGCCATGACATCAATCAATATTCAAAGAAAGAATTACAAAGTGTTAAGAAGAATATCGGTATGATATTTCAACATTTCAATCTATTAAATTCTAAGACAGTATTTAATAATGTTGCGATGCCGCTTATTTTGCAAGGTACAAGTAAAGAAAAAATTAAAGCCAAAGTTGATGAACTATTAAAGTTTGTTGGTCTAGAGGATAAAGGAAAGCAATATCCTAATGAACTATCTGGAGGACAAAAGCAAAGAGTGGCTATTGCACGAGCACTCGTGACAGATCCTAAAATATTATTATGTGACGAAGCAACAAGTGCACTTGACCCGGCAACGACAGATTCTATATTGAAATTATTAAAAAATGTCAATGAAGAATTTGGAGTCACAATTCTACTGATTACACATGAAATGAGTGTGATACAGAAGATTTGTAACAAAGTCGCAGTGATGGAAAATGGTAGAGTAATCGAAATTGGACCGGTATTAGATGTCTTCAGCCATCCTAAAACAGCAACAGCCAAGAATTTTGTATCTACAGTTATTACAACAGATATATCAGATAATTTAAGAAAATTAATACCAACTGATCATCATGCAACAGACATTAAATTATATATAGATGGAGAGAAAGTGACACAATCCATCATCAATGACTTAATTACAAAATATCAAGTTCAAATTAATATCTTGTTTGCTTCAATGTCAGATATTCAAGGCACACCAGTAGGGTACTTAACGTTACGTTTGAAAGGTGACGACAGGGCAATTAGAAGAAGCTTTGCCCATTTAGATTCATTAAATATAGAATTTGAGGAGGTTGGTGCATAATGTTCGGATCATCATTAGATTCTTCACTATTGTTAGATTCTATATATCAAACTTTATACATGGTAACTGTGTCACTTGTATTAGGTGCATTAATTGGTATTCCATTAGGCATTTTGTTAGTGATTACTAGAAAAAACGGTATATGGGAAAATGTCATCATTTATTATTTACTCAATCCAATTATTAATATATTCAGATCTTTACCTTTCATTATATTATTAATTGCGATCGTACCTTTTACGAAATTAATTGTAGGTACTTCTATAGGTACATCTGCAGCAATTGTACCACTGACTGTTTATGTTGCACCTTACATAGCAAGATTAGTTGAAAACTCATTATTAGAAGTTAATTCTGGTGTTATTGAAGCTGCACATTCAATGGGTGCTTCACCCATTCAAATTATTAGATATTTCTTATTACCAGAAGCACTAGGATCATTAATCTTAGCATTAACGACTTCAATTATTGGTTTAATTGGTGCTACTGCAATGGCCGGGGCAGTTGGTGGAGGCGGAATAGGTGACTTAGCACTTGCATACGGCTATCAAAGATTTGATACAATCGTCATCGTTATCACCGTTATTATACTTGTTATTATGGTACAAGTTATTCAATCTCTAGGTAATGTCTTATCTAGATTAGTACGCAGAAGTTAAATATTTTAATATAAAGGAGCAATTTAAATGAAGAAAGTCTTAACATTATTAGTAGCATTAGTATTATTACTCGCAGCATGTGGAGATAAGAAAGACGATAAGAAAGTCACAATTGGTATCGCATCAAATGACACAGCAGTTTGGGACAAAGTTAAAGAATTAGCTAAAAAAGATGGTATTGAAGTTGAAATCAAACAGTTTTCAGACTACAATGTTCCAAATAAAGCTTTATCAGACGGAGATATTGATTTAAATGCCTTCCAACATTTCGCATTTTTAGATCAATTTAAGAAAGCAAATAAAGGTACAGATATTACTCCTATTAGAACGACAGTGCTTGCGCCATTAGGCATATACTCTAAAGAATTGAAAGATGTTAAAGATTTAAAAAATGGTGCTAAAGTTGTAATTCCAAATGATGTTTCAAACCAAGCAAGAGCGTTAAAATTATTAGAAAAAGCAGGTTACATTAAATTAGATAAGAACTTCGGTTTAAGTGGTGGACCTAAAGACATAGTTGAAAATAAAAAGAATTTAAACATTAAAGCAGTAGATGCACAACAAACAGCGAGAGCATTAGATGAAGTGGATATTGCTGTTATCAATAATGGTGTAGCTTCAAAAGCTGGATTAGATCCTAAAAAAGATCCTATTTTCTTAGAAGATCCAGATGCTAATGCAGCTAAACCTTATATCAACTTTATCGCAGCAAATACGAAAGACAAAGATAATAAAACATACAAGAAAATTGCGAAATTATATCATTCAGAAGAAGCTAAAGATGCTTTAAAAGAAGATACGAAAGATGGAGAAATTGTTGTTGATTTAAAACAAGATGAAATTAAAGAAATTGTGGATTCACTTAAATAAATTAAAAAAAGATTCGGCTCCTCTTAGCCGAATCTTTTTTTTATGCTTT
Source organism: Mammaliicoccus sp. B-M6 (assembly GCF_022386965.1). Taxonomy (NCBI): domain Bacteria; kingdom Bacillati; phylum Bacillota; class Bacilli; order Caryophanales; family Staphylococcaceae; genus Mammaliicoccus; species Mammaliicoccus sp. B-M6. Next base: position 29,339 of record NZ_JAJNHJ010000015.1, on the reverse strand, counting down.
TTTTAATGTTTTTAAATATTCTTGACCTTTTTCATGGTCATATTTGTTTTCCCATTTAGAGATAACAATTGTTGATAACGCGTTACCTACAACATTGACACATGTTCTAGTCATATCTAATAGTCTGTCTATACCGATAATTAATGCAAGTCCTTCTGGATTTAATCCCATAGACCCTAATGTTGTAATAAGAACAACTATAGAAGTACCAGGTACAGCTGCCATACCTTTAGATGTAATCATTAATGTAAACATTAATATTAACTGTTCAACAAGCGTTAAATGAACACCATACATCTGAGCAACAAATAATGCTGCGATTGATTGATATAAAGCTGATCCATCAAGGTTAAATGTATATCCTGTTGGTACAACAAATGAAACAACATCTTTTGGTGCACCGAACTTTTCCATTTTTTCCATTACTGATGGTAGAACCGTTTCTGAACTTGAAGTTGAGAACGCTAACAATAAGTCGTCTTTTAATATGCGAATAATAGAGAATACGCTGATACCACAAATTTTTGCGACAATCCCTAATACAACAATAATAAAGAATACCATTGCACCTACAACAACAGCTAATAACTTAACTAATGGAATTAAAGCAGATAATCCAAATGTCATAATCGTTACACAGATAAAAGCAAATACACCGTATGGCGCTAATCTTAATATTCTATGTATCATCCAGAATACAGCTTCTAATGTTCCGCTTAATACATCTTTAACTGGTTGACCTTTTTCACCAACAGCAGCGATTGCTAATCCGAAGAATACTGCAAAGAATATAATAGGTAGTAATTCTCCAGCTGTTAAAGCTTCAAATATATTTGTAGGTATGATGCCAACTATTGTATCTATCATGTGATTACCATAAGTAGATTTTTCTGCAGCATCAGCAGTTTGTTCATATTTAGAAATATCACCTTTAGGTAATTTGTTTGCGTCTATACCTAATCCAGGTTTGAATAAGTTTCCGAATATAATGCCCAACCCAATTGCAATTGTCGTGATGATTTCAAAGTATAAAATCGTTTTCCAACCATATCTACCAACTGTATGCATATCACCAACGTTTGAAATTGATAATGCTAATGAACAGAATACAATTGGAATAACAATCATTTTAATAAGGTTTAAAAAGATATCTCCAATAGGTCGAATGAATTTAATTAAATGGTCTTGTCCGTGTAAAAAGTATCCTACTACAATACCTAATACTAAAGCGATTAATATTTGTGTCGGTAAGCTTATATATCTTCTTCTCGGTTTTTTAATTTTTTGATCCAAAAAAACTCCTCCTTTAAAGCACTGTAGTGATAAAGTACAAAAAAAATTATGCCTTTCCATAAAAATGGAACTGCACAAATAACGTTTAAAAAGGGATTCATAAAATACGTCACTCTTAAGATTATAAGAGTATACGTCATTCTATCACGAAATTTAATTTTAGTATTTAATCAGTTTTACTATAAAAAAGGAAAATAACACTTTCAAAAATTGAAAGTGTTATTTGATCATACGAATTGATAATGGTGGTAAATAAGTTTCTCCATTGTATGCTTTGATAGCACCGATAACCGTAAAGATAAAAGCTAAAATAGCTAATATTGGTAATATAATAAAGCCTACTAATACTAAACATAATAGGGTACCAACGATTCCCCAAATCGTATATGAAATAAAGAAATTCAAATAATCTTTACCAATTCTATCAACGAATGGAGAGTTCTCTCTTTTAATTAACCAAATGATAAGTGGCGCAAAGAATGAAGCAAAGAAACTTGTTAAGTATATAAGCATACCGAATAATCTATCATCATCAGTTGTATCTAAGTGTTGTGATACATCTTCATATGTCGAATGTGTTGTAGTTTGTTGAAATGGATTTTGTTCGTTTTCACTCATGTATAATCCCTCCTAACTTAATTCAAGTATACATTTTTTTACCGATGCCGCCAATCAATAATATAAATTAATTATTTTATAAACAAAAAAGGAGATCTAGACAATGATATGTCCAGTCTCCTTTTTAAATGATATTCAATTAATCTTAGTGAATGTAGTTGTAAGAACCAGCTTCTGAAGCTGAGATTGTACGAGTTGATACAACACCTTCACCTTGGTAGTTCATTTCTGAAACTTCAACGCTACCGTCAGAGTTTACATTTTCAACGTATGCTACGTGACCGTAAGCACCAGCTGTTGATTGTAAGATTGAACCTTTTTTAGGTGTGTTATTTACAGTGTAACCATCTGCTGCTGCATTAGCTGCCCATTGGTTAGCATTTCCCCAAGTTGAGCTAATTGGTTCTCCAGCTGCTTGTCTTTTATCAAATACATAATAAGTACATTGTCCAGCAGTGTATAAGTTAGCTGATGAACTTGTAGTTTGAGTTGCTGTTTGTGTTACTGAAGAAGTAAATGATTGACTCATGTTTGAAGTGTTGTAATTTTGGCTATAGTTATTAGTATAGTTAAAGTTTTGAGTTTGAGTTTGGTTTTGAACTGGAGCTTGAGCGTTATCCAAAGTATCTGCTGAAGCTTCACCATTTCCAATTATTGTTGTTGCTAATCCCGTAGATAATACTGCGAATGCTGTTAATTTTTTCATTATAAATAATCCTCCGTAAATTTCGTATATGTTTTAAATTTAAATTTTAGTTTTGTTTGTGTCGTTTTCCGACGACAAATAATACTTTAACAGAAGTTTTTATGTTTGTGTGTGTTTTCATACAGTTGTTACTTAATCATAATCAGATACAATATTTTAGTAATATTTATGACCAATTATGACAAACAGTAATATAGAAAATATACCGATAATATAAGGTTTTACGGTGAATTTTTAGAAAATTAATGTCATTTTCTTGTAATATTTATGTTAAGGATTAAAACATTGAAAAAGAGTAGTTAGCAAATTATTTGCGACTACTTTTTTCATATATAAAATAATATGGTTAGTTTTCTAAGTATATTGAAGGGGGCATTATATGAAGAGATTACCAACTTTATTTGAAGCAATTTCTACGATTTTATTTATGGGGCTAGTCGTATTGATTGGTTTTGGGATTCTACATTATCCAATTCAACCTTTATTAATTATTGCAGCGGTTTATGCGAGCTTTATAGCCATTAGAGTAGGCTTAACTTGGGAAGACTTACAAGATGGTATTACAAAGAGGTTAGCAACTGCAATGCCAGCCATATACATAATATTTGCAGTCGGTATTTTAATAGGTACGTGGATGTATTCAGGCACTGTACCTGCTTTAATTTATTATGGTTTAGAAACGATCAATCCGACATACTTTTTAGTAACTGCATTTGTCATAACAGCCGTTACATCTGTCGCTACAGGTACTGCATGGGGATCAGTTGGGACTGCTGGCATAGCGTTAATGGCGATTGCCAATGAAATGAATATTCCGATAGGTATGGTTGCAGGTGTTGTAATAGCAGGTGGTGTGTTTGGAGATAAAATGTCACCACTTTCTGATACGACAAATTTAGCTGCATTAGTAACAAAAGTAAATATCTTTAAGCATATCCAACATATGATGTGGACGACAATACCTGCATCAATTATTGGGCTTATTGTATGGTTTATAGCAGGCTTACAATTTGATGCTAAAAATGTAGAAAGCAAAAGAATAAATGAATTGCTGAGTAATATTGATACAGCTTTTAATTTAAACTTTTGGGTATGGGTACCAGTCATTGTTATCGTCTTAGGTATTAGTATAGGAAAACCTACTGTACCGATGATGTTATTATCTAGTTTAGTCGCAATGTTTGTAGGTGTGTTTAATAATGGATTTGAAATTGTAGATGCATTTAATGTAACGATGCAAGGTTTTAATATCAATATGACAGGCTTATCTGAAAATGATGCATCAAGTTCAATGATAGAACTGTTAAAACGTGGTGGCATTATGAGTATGACTGAAATTGTTGTAACGATTTTCTGTGGTTATGCATTTGCGGGTATTGTAGAAGCATCCGGTAGTTTAAAAGTTATTTTAACGACAATATCTAGTAAAGTTTCTAAAGATTCACATTTGATATTAGTTACGATAGCTGGAAGTTTAATTCTTGTATTTGCAGCTGGTGTTGCATCTGTCGTGATTATTATGATAGGTGTATTGTTAATGGACATGTATAATGAACGTAATTTAGATCGTGTGAACTTATCAAGAACGCTAGAAGATTGTGGAACAATGGTGTTGCCATTTATCCCTTGGGGTACTTCAGGTATATACTATCGTGATTTATTGGGTGTTTCGTTAGGAGAATTCTTCTGGTGGACTGTACCATGTTATTTATGTGTGTTCTTTGCAGCATTTTATGGTATAACAGGTATCGGTATTAAAAAAGTAAAAACAAATGCATAAAAAAAGAACAATCGCAATGATTGCTCTTTTTTATTTATATTCATCTTAGTGAATGTAGTTGTAAGAACCAGCTGCTGAAGCTGAGATAGTACGAGTTGAAACAACACCTACACCTTGGTAGTTCATTTCAGAAACTTGGATAGAACCGTCAGAGTTTACTTTATCAACGTAAGCTACGTGACCGTATCCACCAGCTGTAGTTTGTAATACTGAACCTGCAGATGGGTTGTTATTTACTGTGTAACCAGATTGTGCTGCTGCGTTAGCCCAGTTATTAGCATTTCCCCAAGTGCTACCTAAGTCAGGACGTTTGCTGAATGCATAGTAAGTACATTGTCCTGCAGTGTATAAGTTAGCTCCTCCACCAGTTGATGGGCGAGAAGTTGATGTAGTTGTAGTGCTTACATTTGAACTTGAGTTTGATGTAGTTGCTGTATGGTTGCTAGTTGATGGTGCTTGTGTAGTTGTTACACGAACATTGTTTTGGTTTGAAGATGTGTTATGAGAATCTCCTAAACCACCACCATTTGGCGCAGCATTGAATGCTGGTTGTGAATAATTTGTATTTGAAGCTGCTTCGTTATTTGAAGAAGCAGTGTTAGTTGCTACTTGTTGTTGAGCTTCGTAACCGTAATGAGAAGATGGATTCCAGTTACCTTCCCAAGTGTAGTGGTAGTTACCTTGTTGGTCAATTGTGTAATTGTAAGAATAAGAATATGGATCGTTTGGATTATATCCTTGTGTATTTTCTGCTGCATCTGCGTCATGTGCCATAAATGTTGCGATTCCTGCTGTTGCGATTGCTGCTGTTGCGATTTTCTTCATAATAAATAAATCCTCCTAGATAATTTAAAAATAATTTTTTCGTATATGTTTTATGTTTTTTTTCTAATAAGTTTTTTTCTTCGCTGTTAATCAACAAAACCTACTTTATCAGAAATTATTTAGTTTGTGTTGAATGTTAAAACTTTGTAATTTAATTTAAATATCTAAAGATTTCATGTAATAATTCCGAACATTTTACACTGAATAAAGAACGTTATAATATCAACGTTTTTAAGCACTTTTAAGTATTGAACTCGATTCTTTGTTACACGTTTGTAATATTTAAGACATAATAAAATAATTGACTTTGGATAATAATACGAAAAATTATATCAAATAAACAAAAGAATATTGCATCTAAAGGATTAAAATAAGTACAAAACTTCATAATAAAAAGTCAAGAATAAAGTATTTTTAGTAATATTTGTTGAATTATAATTATCATGAATAGTAAATAAAGATGTTTCATAAGGAATTGAGGTGTTTGACATGTTATATGATAGTAATTTAAAAATTTACCAACCTTTAAATATTCAATCTGATTTTAATATGGGTTTATTACTACTATTTATAATAGAAGGAAGTAGTAAGATTTATATCAATGGAAAAAGAAAAATATATCAAGCAAATGATATTGTAATCATTAATGATTTGGAACATTATCGTATTTATTCTAATGAAGATACCGTTATAGCCACTTTGTATTTATCCAGATGTGAACTTGATTATTTCTTTCAATTTGAGAAAAAGTACTATATTGATGTAGATAAACTTGATAACAGTGTTCTTAAGTATTTTATGAATAAGGTGCTCGCCAATTACATTAAATATAAAAATGACATGGATACAAATGTGTTTAATACAATCAAGCAATTTATGATGACATTACGATTATATAGAATTGTAGATGAAGATCATGATTATTATTTAAACAACGATATAAAACAACGATATACATAAAGCTATCAATTATATGCATGACCATTATAAAGAGAAATTATATATTGCTGAAGTTGCGACGAATTGTATTTTATCAGTGAGATGGTTTTCAGAAAATCTAGAAGAAATAACAGATATGAAATTTAGAGAACTTAGAAAAAGTATTCGTTTATCATATGCGATATTTGACTTAATCTATTCAAAAAAATCTATTACACAAATTGCAGGGGATAATGGATTTGCGTATGAATCAAATTTTATAACGAGTTTTAGAGATAAGTATCATATAACACCAGCAAAATATCGAAAGCAACTCACGAATGATCAGTATTACCCATTTAATAATAAACGGACAAACCTTATTGAAAATTTAAATAAGATATCTCATCGACTGAAAGATTTAACAAATAATGTTGCAGATTATATTAGTTTAGATATTCATTTAGATGATCAATTAACATCAAAGCTCCCAACATCTAATTTACTAATATATATCAGAAATATCGAAACATTAACTAATAATTTTCAGCAATCAAAGTTATTAACGATGAGAAAAGAAATTGGGCAATACGGTTTAATGTTTTCGCATCACTTAATTAATGAACTTTTAAACGAATCAAATTTTGAAAGTAATAGATTGATGCATCAAATGTTTTCTTTCTCATTAGAACACCAATTTGAGATTTCATTTGAAATAAATTTATCTAGAAATGAAAATTTAGAAGTGTTTGCAGATAGATTTAAGCGACTATTAAATTATTTAATTGATTGCACGTACTATTATGGACAGAGGCAGTTTCATTTCTATTTAAATATGACATATTACCAATATAATCACGTTTATAAAATGATAAATGAAACATTGAAAGATTCAAAAGTAACATTAATTTTGAATGATTACGATAAATACTTAGCTAATCAAATGACACATATAATAGATGGAAATAACCAAATTGCATGCAAAGTTTACCATGAATTAGTCTCCGACAGAGAAATAACTACTATATTAAAGAATAATTCTTCGTTAAATATCTTATATCAACCGACAATCCCTAATCGAATCACTTATTGAAACATTTAAATGGTGTTTAGAGTATAAGCAAAGAATTTCAATTATTATAGATGATACTTGGATTGATAGTATGATACCTTCACAGAGCAGTCACCTTATGATCAAAGAATTACAATTAAATAAAGAAAGTCAGTATCAGTTATTTGAATTAATATTAACTTTAAAAAGATTAAGAGGAAATATCGTGTTTTTTAATGACAATATTCTAGTTACGCATTATTTAAATGAATATCAGCTATTAATCTTTCCAAATAATAAACTATTTAATAAGCTGCATCAAAAACTAAATATTACTGGATTGAACATTGAGGATATTGAGTATAGAATTCACGATATTCGTATTAAACGTAATAAGCCAATTAATCAGCAATTTAATGAGGAAACTGGTAATAAGATAAATACAATAAATTTTGATAAAGAATCAAGAAAATTAGTAATAGATTATGATTCTTCAGCTGATGTCATTAAGCATATCTATATAAAACAAAAAATAAAATAAGGTGGTATTGAGCTATGACTGAATATAAGAACGAATTATTGAAATTAAATTATTTAAATTTTCAAGTGAAGAAAATACTAAAGAAAAATTGCGCATTAAATATTTATCATTTAAAGATTTTGAAATTTATTAATGATAATCAAAAGAGAAGAAAATATACAGCTTTAGATTTTAAAGAAGTACTTCGTATTAATCAAACGATGTTAACACATGTCATATCCTATTTACATGATTTGAATTATTATAAAAAAGAACGATTAAAGCAAGATGAGAGAAAAATTATTATAATAGTAGAAACTCGTCACAAAACGAAAATATCTCAATTAATTAATCAAATAGAAATAGATTTTCAGCATAATTTAAATGAGATTTCTACAGATTTAAATACGGACTATTTCGTTGATTATGCGATAGAAATTAATCGTGTGATGAGTGATATACATTTTAATATCAATCATCAATATAAAATGAATATCGATCAATTTATGATTTTATTATTTATAGAGATGTCTCATAACGGGTGTCGAACACTAGAAGATATTAAAGGTCAGTTTGGATGGGATTTAGTAAAAATCAATAAATCCATAAAAGTACTTGTAAAATTAAACTATCTTGATAAAGAAAGGTCTAAAACTGATGAAAGAATTGCATTAGTTTCCATTAAGAAGGATAAAGAAAAGTTAATTAAATTAATGATAGAAAATGTACTGAAATTACAAAATGTTAAAGATGGTGAACAAAATTTAGCTATGGTAGAATGAGCATAATAACAGCTCATTCAGGAGGTTAATATGTCACATTATCATTTCAAAGAAAACTTTTTCGGTGCATCAACAAAACCAATAGAAGTCTATGATGAACACAATAATCCTACATTTATTCTAAGCTTATATTATACATCCACTAGACAAGAAACATTTGCGTTATTAGGGAGAAAGAAACATAATTTTATGATTGAATTTGAAGGTGGCACTTTTAAAGTGTTACAAGAAAGATCGATAGAAGGAAAGTTAAAGACACCTTTTAAAACTGTTTGGGAAGTATTTAAGAACGATACTAAAATAGGTACATTCGAAACAAAAATTGGATTTAAACCGAGAATAATATTTAATGGTGAGAAAAACGATACTTTATTGTTTGAATCAGGGTTTATATCTAGATCTGTAAAAGTCACAGATGAAGCAAATAATTTAGTCATGGAGACTAAGTCTGAAAGATTTAAAATTGCATCCAATCATAATATTGATATTGTTAATTCAAAATATCATCCTGCAATGTTAATCATGCTATTCCAAGTATTTTTTGAGTATCAGGAATATCAAAGAAGTAAATCTAATTAATTGATAAATGAAGGGGATCGTTTACGTTGTTTAAATTTTTTAAGAAAGAACAACTGAGTCAAAATATCACGCATGAAATATCTGAAGTGAAAGGCATGACCATTGTTGATGCGTATTATATACAAGATAATCAAGTTGAATTATATAAACAAGACCGTGAAAGATATAGTGATGCATTAATTTATATTTTAAGTCAATATTTTTCAGACGTCGATAGAATGTTTGAAGGTAGTGATGATGGTGAAGCAATTGTTGCATTTCAAAATGGAGAACCTAAAAAGTGTATTTATTTAAATCCAGAAACAATCGATCAGTTAAGGATTTATGAACAAGAGATGCCTTTAAAACAGTCTATTATCAAGTTATGCAATTTAGAACATAATCATTAAAAAGAAAAATAGCACATAAACTTCTGCAGAAGTTTATGTGCTATTTTTTATTTTGATTAATATTATTGACAAATGGAGAATTAGTACTATAATTATATCTAGTATAATAATTATATCGAGGTGAGAGCATGAAATTTGAATTAGGATTATCATCATTTGCTGAAATCTCTCCAATTAATGGTGTGGACAAACCTTTCCCTGCACACGAAAGAATTAATCAAATTGTTGAAGAAATTAAGCTAGCTGATCAAGTAGGATTAGATGTTTATGGATTAGGGGAGCATCATAGAGAAGATTATGCAGTATCAGATCCAGTTACAGTGTTAGCAGCTGCGGCTAGTCAAACTAAAAATATTAGATTGTCATCAGCTGTAACAGTATTATCATCTGACGATCCTGTTAGGGTCTATCAAAGATTCGCTACATTAGATGCGATTAGTAATGGTAGAGCAGAAATTATGGCAGGTAGAGGTTCATTTATTGAGTCATTTCCACTCTTCGGATACGACTTAAAAGATTACGATTTACTATATAAAGAAAAATTAGATTTATTAATGCAAATTAATGAAAATGAAACCGTAACTTGGCAAGGACAAACAAGAGCGGCAATTGATCATTTAAAAGTATTTCCAAGAGCAGTTCAAGATAAATTGCCTATTTGGTTAGCAACTGGAGGAAATCCAGAATCTTCTATGAGAGCAGGAAAATTGGGATTACCTATCACTTATGCTATTATAGGAGGGGCGCCAAGTCGTTTTAAACGTAATGTGGCAATGTACAAAGCTGTTGCTGAATCAAATGGTTTTGATACATCTAAATTACCTGTAGCGACACACTCATGGGGTTACATTGCTGAAACTGATGAAAAAGCTATGGAAGAATATTATCCATCAAGTGCATATGTTATAAATCAATTAGGCCGAGAACGTGGATGGCCACCATATTCAATGGGAAAATTCGAACAAGAAATTGTTCATGGTGCATTGTTTGTTGGAAGTCCTGAAACAGTTGCAGCTAAAATTATTAAACTGCATGAAGATTTAGGTATTAATCGATTTATGTTACATTTACCAGTAGGCTCTATGCCGCATGAAAAAGTATTAAAATCTATTCAACTATTAGGTGAACAAGTTAAACCGATTGTAGATGAATATATGAAAAATAAGGAGGAAATTAAGTAATGTTAAGATATTTATTAAATGTATATGTAGGTAAACAAATTTTTGATTCAAGTCAACCAAAAGTGAAAGATGACGACGGTATGGCTCAACAATTCGAAGAAGGATTCGGCCTTTCAAGAAATGCTATGAAATTAGCTGGTGGACTTGAACTAGTAGGTTCAATCTTCTTATTCTTAAGTGCTTGCAACAAATCTTTATCAAGATTAGGTTCAGTACTTGTAGGTTCTGTTATGACAGTTGCAGCATATAAACACTATGAAGCTGGACATGGCTTTAAAGGTGCTAAACATGCTTTAACACTTTTAGGTTTATCTGCATTAAGTTTCGTTGATACATTAGGTAAGAAAAAATAATATACAATCTTTAAATCTGGTACATTTTGATGTGCCAGATTTTTTTGTTTATTTCAAAATGATGCAAATACAAAAGAAAAATCATAATCTTTAATATTATATATTATTCAATTTATGACAGGAATTCTTTATATTTAAAAAGTAATAAACTTTTAAAAATTCTTAAATACAAACTATGTACATGGGTGATTTTTTTTGTAAATTGAACGCTGTAGAGATTGATATAAAAGGGTTTATATGAAAAACAAAAATGTTGAAAAGTCAATATTTGAAAATTTATTAAATGTTTTTAAAAGTCATTATAAAATAATAAATATTATTAAATCATTGTGTTGAAAGGGAAAATGCTATAGATACTAAAGATTGCACAATATACCAATTCAACAATTTATTAAATTATTTTGAGGAGTTGATTTGCAATGGAATCAGTATCGGTACCAATCAGAAATATCGTTGAATTAGTTGTTACAACTAAGAAGTCTAAAGATTATGTCGCAAATATCAAAAGTCAATTTGCACTCTCGTTCGAAGAAATATATATTTTAGTTTATATATAGAGGCGAGAAAGATTGTTACAACGTTAAAGATATCATTAAACAATCTAAATTTAAGCCGTACTATATTTCAAAAGCCGTACAAAACTTAAAAGAAAAAGGGCTTATTTCTAAGAAAAGAAATGATCAGGATGAGAGAACTGTCGCTATTCAAGTATCTAAAATTCAACATAAAAAGATAAAAAAATTATTAATGGAAATTGAAGCTGAAATACTATAATAATATCGAGAAGCGGGATAAAGAAATCTTTTTAGTAAAAGATGCTCTGTCCCGCTTTCTTATACTATGTAGTTAAATGTTAAATGATATATTATATGTATAAACAAATGTATTTATTTAAGAAGATATCGTAAAAGGAGAACCTTTATGGGCATAATTTTAAATGTTAAACCGAAAAGTCAATTATTTCCTATACCAATGGTTATGGGGTGTGAAGGTACGGCAAGTTCGATGCTGCTTAATTACTATAATAAAGATATTAATGCAACGACTATTATGAGAAAGTGGCCAACACATTCAGATAACCCAGAAAAGGGATATGTAGGCAATCATTTTCTAATCAAATTTGGCCATCATCAAACTATTTTTCCGAATGTACTTGCAGAATTTCTAAATAGATATGATTCAGAAATTATTGATGGTACGGGTACTGAACTTGAAGATCTAGAGAAGATAATTGATAAAAGTCATCCGGTTGTAATATATCATACGACATTAGGAGCTAAACCGATTCGCAAAATTTTTAAAATCGGTGATAAAGGTAAATCCTATGTTACTAATATCCATGTAACTTTATTAATTGGATATGATGATGAGTATTACTATTATATAGATCCTTTATGGAAGCAAATATTGGGGTATGCATATATACCAGCATTATGGCCATCCAAATATCAAATTATCAAAATGAAAAAAAATAAAATGAATATGAGTTATAATACGCCAGGAAAAATGTGTATTTACAAAAAAATATAATTATTTTTAAAATATTATGTCATAATGTTGTAACATTTGTTATGATATGGTTATAAATTTTAAAAAGAGGTGTTTAAATGTCTACTAAATTAAAGTTACTAATTATAGGAATTGTAGTAGCCTTTCTTGCAATAGTAGGAATTGGTGGCGCAGCAACATATTATTTTCTAACAAATACGCCAAAGAATACATATTTATTAAGTGAACAAGAATCAGCAAAATCTTGGAAAGAATACTTTAACGACAGATTTGAAAACGAAACTGAATTCCAAGATAAAATGAAAGATGAATCTTATAAAACATCATTCAAATTTGGAGCAGAAGTATCAGATTCATTAGTTTCTCAATTAGGCATACCAAAGTCAGTTATCGACTCAACGAATATTGTCTTTAATGTTGGGCATGATCCTAAAGCGAAAAACTCTAAATTAGGTATTGAACCTACAATTGCAGACAACAAGATTGGTAACTTCCAATGGAGTGCAGACAAAAATAATCAATATTTAGAAACACCATTATTTAAAGACATATATAAAGTAAAAAATAATGAAATTAAAAAAGGAATCGAAAAAGCTACTGGTGAATCATTAGATTCAACAGATGGACAAGAAATCACAAATGATTCTTTAAATTTAAATACGATCTTATCAAGCTCTCAAATCTCTCAAGATCAAATCGACAAAATCTCAAAAAGATATAGTGACTTATTTGTTGATCAATTAGATGATGATAACTTTGAAAAAGACAAAGAAAAAGTTAAGATTTTTGATGATGAAAAAGAATTGAAAAAAGTAACAATGAACTTAAGTGAAAAAGATACTAAGAAAATCGTTGTAGCAATTCTTGAAGAAGCTAAAAAAGATGAAGATATTAAAAACATTGTAGAAAAACAAGGTAATGTAAAAGAGTACGATAAAGAAATTAAAGATTTATTGAAAAAAGCTAAAGATGAAGATGTAAAGAATTATCCTAAAGTGAAATCTATCATTTACGTAGACGGTAAAGAAATCTTGAAACGTGACTTAACAATTACAAATAAAGATAATGAAAAAGTTAGAATACAAGGTACAAATGTGATCGATGATGGCGTTCAAGTAGATTATAAAGTATCAGCACCAGGTGAAGACGGTGGACTTACACTTAAAGGTAAATCAACTGGTAAAGATGAAATTAGCGATAAGTATGATTTAGAAATCAATGAAAATTCATACTCTACAACAACATTAAAATTAGATAATAAATCTAAAGTTGATGGAGACAAACGTACAGATAAAGGTAAAGTGACGATTGCACCATCTAGCGGTCAAAGCTTCGATTTAAATTACGACCATAATTTAACAACAGACACTAAAAACAATCAACAAAAACAAAAATTAAATGTTGATTTCGATGTGAATGGTGAAAATATTAAATTAATTATGGATGGTAAAACTGAACTGAAAAAAGACATTAAATTCAAGAAAGATGGCGCGATTGACTTTAATACATTATCAGATTCAGAAGTTGATGATTTAACAAAAGAAATAGAAGATAAGCTACAAGATTTAGGAGAAGATCTTGCAAAAGATATTCAATAATTAGAGAGGAGTGGTTATATGTCGACAATAAAATTGTTCAACATATACCACTCTTTTTTAATTAAAAAGTGGTATTTGATTGCATATATTTTATTATTATTTTTAGCTGTGTTGGCCGTTATGATTGGGGTTAACCAAGTAAACGAAAAAGATCAGGCGTTTACGATTGGAATCGTAGATAAAGACCAATCTAAAGAAACAAAGTTAATTTTAAATGCGATAGGCGATGGGCAATCACTCGGAAATGATTTGTCTATTAAACATTATAATGAAGAGAAAGCACGACAACTATTATCAAAAAAGAAAATAGATGGCTACTTTGTCTTTAAAGATGGCATGACAAAAGCATTTTATAAAAATGGTGAGTTACCAATAGTTGTGAATACATATGATAAACAATCAGTTGAAAGTATTATTATTTTACAGCTAACAGATTCGGTCTATAGCCGTTTAATGTTGTCGATGGGGGGGGCTATGTCATATACATCTCTTTATCCTAGTGCATCCGAAAATGAATTGTTAACGATGATGACGGATATGTTATTTACTGGGTTAAATAGAAGCGGATCCTTTAATGATGAGCCTATCAAAGTATTTGATACGTTCGGCTATTACACAATTTCAACTTATTTTGTATCTATCTTTTTCTTTTTCTTTTCAATTTTTAGCATTTTAAAAATGAATCAAAAAGATGCATTAAAAGAACGATTAAGTATGTATCATTTCTCTTATGAAAAGTTAACAATTGTAAGAGGTGTGTTTAGTCTTTTCTATACAACGCTTTGGAGCATACTTGGTTTATGGGTCATCATACATTTTCTTAAACCAGAATTCGAAATGTATAATATTTGGCAAATTAGCTTAGATATTGCTTATTATTTAGTCATGATATTTTTAGTTTTTCTCTTTATTGATATTGCGTTTAGAAATATATTAAATTATTTGTTCAAAGTTTTATTAACGTTAGTAATATTATTGTTATCTGGTACTGTGATTCCAATCATTTATTTGAAAAGTTTGAGTGCAGGAATGATTGAGGCATTACCGTTTTCAATTGTTTTTAATCAACTAGTAGAATTACTTTTAAATAATTACATCATTGACACGCATCCAATGTATTATTGGCATTTAGGTATAATGTTTGTATTAGTGATCTCTGCTTTGTATTGGAGGTATCGCCGATGAAATCAATCTTTCATTTAGTTGTTAAAAAGCAATGGAAACAATATGTAACTTTAGTGGCATTGCTGTTAATAACAATATTGATCATTGTAGGTGTTCAAGCATCTAGCAATCAATTATTTAAAATGCCAATAGCTGTTCAAGATTTGGATGAATCTCAATCTTCAAAAGAGCTAGTGCACACTTTAGAGCAAACAAAATATTTAGAAGTTATACATTTATCAAAGAATGAGGCATATATTGATGATGTCATTCAAAAAAAGCAAGCAATCGTAAGCTTACAAATACCTGATGATTTTAGTGAACGGTTAAAAGAAAATCGTTTGCGTGATAGCATTCCGTTATATTACAAAGATGATTTCATTGGAGAAATTGCTTTAGAAGTGACGAGTAAAGCTTTATACAAACAACAAATACCCGTCATTATTGAAGATCATTTAAAGAAATCTAAACAAGATGTATCGATGCAAAAAATTAAAAAAGCGTATATTAAAAATACACCTCACTCTAAAATGGAACACCATGCAGTTCAAAAACATTCAGATGTTTCGATTGGTGCAGCAGTATATGTTGCATTACTATTAATTGTAAGTTGTAGTCAAATTGTATTGCATCAACGACTGAAACAAAATGCTGCACTAGAGCGACTCATGATGTTTAGTGGAACCAAATTAAAATTATATACGTATTATATATTGAGTCATGTCATATTATTATTCGCGATTGTAGTTATCACGAGCTTACTATTATCATGGTCATTAAGCATCGTATTTTATTTAGTCTTATTGATGACATTGATTATATATGAAAGTGTCTTAAGCATATTCTTATTTAAAATAAATACGCTTAGTCATAAATTATTTATGTCTATCATATGGTCTATCGCAATAAGTTGTCTTTATTTGTTTTTTCAAGTTTAGGAGGTGTATACATGATTACAATAGAGCATTTATCAAAGAAGTATAAAGATAAAAAAATTTTCCATGACTTTAATACAACATTTAAAGATAAAACACTTACTGTATTATTAGGGGAAAATGGTGCAGGTAAGTCGACATTACTAAGAATGATTACAGCATTAGAAAATCCAGATAGCGGGGATATCCGTTATTTTGGAAAAAAGTTAAACAATAAAAAAATCAAAGAAATCATAGGTTATATACCTCAAGACATTGCATTATTTGAACATATGACAGTAAATGAAAATATAGAATTTTTTAAAGCATTAAATAAACAACCTATATCTTCAGAACTAATAGAAGATTATTGTAATCAGTTAAATTTATATGAAAGAAAAGCAAAAATCTCTTCTCTTTCTGGTGGTACAAAACGTAAAGTTAATTTATTAATCGGACTGCTCGGAAATCCAAGTATATTAATTTTAGATGAACCAACAGTAGGCATTGATTTGAAATCCAGATTTGATATTCATAAATTGTTAAACCATTTAAAAACAACAAGACTCATTATATTAACAACTCACCATTTAGATGAAGTCGAAAGCTTAGCAGATGAAATTAAGTTAATCGGTAAAGATCCATTCTATAGAAATATCTTAACCGATAAATCTTGGACATTTGAAGACAGTCTTGTATTGTGAAGAAGCCAACCGTAATTCAAAAAATCATCATAATTTAAAACATACTAAGATTATTGTAACAATGATCTTAGTATGTTTTTTCGATTATATTTATCTGAAATTTTAGAATAAGAAAAACGTATTGCAAAACATATTTTTAAAGTGTATTCTTATTTAATGTATCGGAATTAAATGTTTTTGGGAGGTCCTTTAATGGAAACACTTTGGGTAGTCATTAATATTATTGTTTTCTTATTATTTATTGGTTTATTAGGTTATTTAAATAAGAAACATGTAAAGTTCTCTAAACGTGTTCTTATTGGTTTAGGAATAGGGATTGTGTTTGGTTTAGCTTTACATCTTATTTACGGTGTAGATTCTAAAGTAACAGAGTCGACAGCTTCATGGTTTGATATTGTAGGTACTGGTTATGTAAAACTATTACAAATGATCGTTATGCCACTTATCTTTATATCAATTGTTTCAGCATTTACTAAAATAACAATTGGTCAAAACTTTGCTAAAGCTGGTGCTTGGATATTTACATTCTTATTAGGAACGGTTGCTGTTGCAGCTTTAGTTGGTATTATTTATGCGATGCTATTCAATTTAGATGCATCACAAATAGATTTAGGTAGTGTGGAAAATAGTCGTGGTCAAGAAATAGAACAAACTTCTAAAGATATGGCGGCTAATAATTTACCATCACAAATTCTTGAATTGTTACCTGCAAATCCATTCTTAGATTTCACAGGTGCTAGAGGTACTTCAACAATTGCGATTGTTATATTTGCCGGATTTGTTGGATTTAGTTTCTTACGTGTGATGAGAAAAGAACCAGAAAAAGGTAACTTAATCAAAAGAGGTATTGATGCAATTTATGCCTTAGTTATGGGAATTGTTACTTTTGTATTAAGATTAACACCTTACGGGATTTTAGCGATTATGACTAAAACGGTGATGACAAGTAACTTTGAAGCAGTTTGGACATTAGGTAAGTTTGTTGTCGCATCTTATGCAGCATTAATTACAATGTTCATCATCCATTTAATCTTAGTATCTGTTGTTGGTTTAAACCCAGCTACTTATGTTAAAAAAGCTAGTGAAACGTTACTATTCGCGTTTACGTCTAGATCAAGTGCAGGAACGTTACCTTTAAATGTTCAAACACAAACAACTAGACTAGGTGTTCCAGAAGGTATTGCTAACTTTGCAGGTTCATTTGGTTTATCAATCGGACAAAATGGCTGTGCGGGCATATATCCAGCGATGTTAGCTATGATGATTGCACCAAGTGCAGGTATTGATATTGATTTACCGTTTATCTTATCTGTAATCGGCGTTGTAGTCATCAGTTCATTTGGTGTAGCAGGTGTAGGTGGCGGTGCGACATTTGCCGCTATACTCGTACTTTCAACATTGAATTTACCTATTGCTTTAGCAGGGGTATTAATTTCAGTTGAACCATTAATCGATATGGGTAGAACAGCATTGAATGTTAATGATTCAATGTTAGCAGGTACAGCTACTGCTAAAATTACAGGACAATTGGATGAAGAAAAATACAATGACCAAGACTTCAATGAACTTGGAGAGTCATATTAATTATTAATTTTATACAGGCACATACTGATACCAATCGTGAATTTCAGTATTGCCTGTTTTTTATAAAAACTTATTGGTATGCTCGGATATATATTGAAAGCAAATAAATACAATGATAAAGTGATATTAAGGAGTGTCGACACGATGAGTAGAGATTTATTTATTAAGAATGAATTCCAACAAAAATGGGTTAATAAAATAGAAAATCATAAAGCGTCATTACAAAAACACGCTGAAAAAAATGACTTAAATTCAGAATTTCCATATGAAAATATTAATTGGTTAATAGATGAAGGCTATACGAAAATTGTACTTCCTAAATCATATGGTGGTGAAGATGCGACACCAGAAGATATCATTTTATTCCAAGAAACACTAGGTAGAATTGATGGTGCGACGGCATTAGCCATTGGTTGGCATATGGGTGTAGTTGGTCAAATTTATCAAGAAAAATTATGGACGCAAGATTTATTAGATGAATTTGCTGAAGAAGTATTAAATGGTGCGATTGTTAATAGAGCTGTAAGTGAAGCGGAAACTGGCAGCCCAACTCGAGGCGCACGTCCAAGTACACATGCTGATCGTGATGGAGACCATTACATTATAAATGGTGTTAAGACATTTACAACAATGAGTCAAAGGTTAACGCATTTTCTTGTTGGTGCATATGTACCTGAAAAAGAAGCACTCGGTTTCTTTTTAATACCAAGAGAATCTGAAGGTTTATCAATAGCAGAGAACTGGAATATGGTAGGTATGCGTGCTACTGAAAGTCATGATTTAGTGTTAGATGATGTTAAAGTTCATGAGAAATACTTAGTAGAAGTTGTGAATGGTCCAAGAGGCAATAATATCAATCCATGGAATTTACATATTCCAGCAGTATACTTAGGTATTGGGCAAGCAGCACGAGATTATGCTGTTGATTTTGCGAATGAATATAGTCCAGGAAGTATCGATGGCGTGATTGCTGATATTCCAGCTGTTCAACAAAACATTGGTCAGATGGAATTAGAATTAACGACTGCAAGACATTATATATATAGTGTAATCAATAAATATTTAAATCCTTCTATAACAGATGCAGTTATAGATGTTGAATTAGGTGCAGCTAAACATGTTGTTGTTAATCACTCTATTAAAATTATTGATATAGCAATGAGAATTGTAGGTGCGAAAAGTCTACAAATGGAAAGACCGTTACAACGCTATTATAGAGATATAAGAGCTGGCTTACACAATCCACCGATGGATGATGTAACCATTACAAAATTAGCTAAAAAAGCTAGAGAAGAAAGAAGTAAACATCAATAAAAAGATTGGGATGGGACATAACATCATGTCTCAACCCAATTTTTTTATTATAATTGATCTGTTTGTATGACTTTTTTACGTTTTTTACGTCTTGGTTTCATGCCTACTGACATATATAATACGACAACCAAGATGACAATCATGCCGATAAGTTGCCACAATCCAAATGGTACTTTTAACCATAGAACTGAAGATATAACTGCTGTTACGGGTTCAAGCACACCAAATAATGCAGTTGTTTGAGGGCTAATATATTTCACGCTTTCTAAATACATCCAAAAAGCAAACATCGTTCCGAAAGTGATCACAAAGATGAAATAAATCACACCTTGAACATCTAATAAATGCCAAGGAAATGAGAAGTCTAAGTTGATAATTGAAAGTGCAATACCGCCGATAAACATTGACCAACCGATAACAACAAGAGATGGCCAATTTAAAAATAATTTAACAGCATATACAGTATAAAAAGCAGCTGCACAAGCTGTTAATAATCCCCATACGATAGCATTTGGGGGGACTGATAATGTGGCATAATCACCATTTGTTAGTAATAAGTTCGTTCCAAATAGTGAACACACAATAATGATGATATCTGTTATTCTAAATTTACTTTTTCTAGTGATCAGTAAATAAAGTAATATGACGACTGGTGCTAAAAATTGTAACAAAGTAGCGATGGCAACATTACCTTTATCAATGGTCGCCATAAAAGTGTATTGCACACCTAACATGCCGAATAAAGCATAGATGATCAATTGAAATAATGAATGTTTGACTCTAAATATATTTGTTAAAGGATGTTTCTGAATTAATTTTGCAATGAGCAAAAGAAAAAATCCACTTAATATTAATCTTTCTGCTACAAATAATGAAACGGGTAAATGATATTCTGTAAATAACTTTTCAGTAACCGTTCCACCTAATCCCCAAAAAGTAGCGCCAAGCATCACTAATAAAGTACCTTTTAGTTGTTTGTTTTGCACTTATAAGCCCCTCGATTCTAAAAGATGTTAATTAATTAATTAATTTTAGCATTTGATAAATTATTAAACAATAAGTTGAAATGTTTTACTTGCAATTTTATAATATGCGTTCTTATAATGAACATAATGAGTTAAAAGTGAGGTTTCCGCATGAAATTTGTATTAATATCAGTTGGTATACTTGCTACTATATTAGGATTTGCTGGCGCTGTATTGCCGTTATTACCTACAACACCCTTTATTTTATTAGCAGTATTTTGTTTTGCTAAAAGTTCAGATAAATTCCATAGTTGGTTAGTAAGCACAAAAGTTTATAAAGAATATGTAGAAGATTTTCAAAAATATAGAGGGTACACTTTAAAGAAAAAATTCGAAATGCTTATAAGTGTATATATCGTAGTAGGCTTTTCAATTTGGATGGTTGATCATTTCTATATTCGCATTGGTCTTTGCATCATGTTATTCTTCCAAACTGTTGTATTATTCACTTTTGTTAAAACTTTACCAAGTAAAAATAAATCATAATATTAAAATATCGATAAAATGACGTAACGTCTTTTATCGGTATTTTTTTGTTGTATTTGCATACATCATTATTATTGTAAAATAGAATAAAAAAGTTATATAAATTTAAAAATTCTATTGCTATATACATTGAAGGGTTATATAATAGACAAAGATGAAAATGAGAGTCATTATCAATTGGGAGGATAATTATGAAGAAACTTTTAGTGCTTATTATGGCTTTAGCATTAGTTGTTGCTGCTTGTGTCAATAAATCTGATGAGAAAGAGAGCAACAGTAAAACAAAATCAAGTAAAGATACAGTAAGTTATAAATTAGACGACGGTAAAAAAATAGATATCCCGAAAAACCCTAAACGTATTGTTGTATTAGCACCATCTTACGTTGGTGGCTTATTACACTTAGGTGTTAAACCTGTGGGTGTACCAGCTTCTACAGATCAAACACCAATACTTAAAGATAGAATTAAAGGTATTGAAAAAGTTAGTGAAGACAATGTTGAACAAGTAGCTAAATTAAAACCAGACTTAATCATTACATATAACGCAGATAAAAACTTAAAGAAATATGAGAAAATCGCTCCAACAATTCCTTACGACTATGCAAAACACAATTACTTAGACATGCAAGTAGAATTAGGTAAATTAGTTGGTAAAGAAGATAAAGCAAAAAAATGGGTAGAAAAATGGAAGAAAGAAACTTCTAAAGACGGGAAAGAAATTAGAGATAAAATCGGCGAAGATACTACAGTATCAGTTATTGAAGCATTCCAAAAAGACATCTATACTTACGGTGAAAACTGGGGTAGAGGAACAGAAGTATTATACCAAGCATTCGGTTTAGCAATGCCAGAAAGCATTGAAAAAGATGTTAAAAAAGACGGTTGGAAAAAAATCTCTCAAGAAGAAATTGAAAAATATTCAGGAGATTACTTATTCTTACCAGTAACAAAAGGACAAGCAAAACCAGAATTCACTAAAACTGAATCATGGAAATCAATTCCAGCAGTTAAAAATGACAAAGTCATCGAAATTGATGCACAAACATTCTGGTATAACGATCCATATTCATTAGAAATGCAACGTAAATACTTAAAAGATGAAATTCTTAAAAAAGCTGAATAATCAATAGCAAATGCTATAACACCGATTCTCATTATCAGAATATAAAAAGCAGGGACGTAAGTCTCTGCTTTTTTATTGTCTTAAAAATTTACATATGTTTAAACATATGTTTTAGTGGTGATGTAATATAAGTAAAAATGAGATAACAATAGAAGTAATATAATAGGAGTGGATGATATGAAATACCATTTTTATGCCTTAATAGAAAAAGAAGATAAATTTTACAATGTTTCATTTCCTGATTTGCCTGGTGCTAATACTTTTGGTGAAAATATAGAGGATGCTATTGATATGGCTTCTGATGCTCTAGGAGGTCATTTATTAGTAATGGAGGATGACCATGATTATATTCCTAATCCTACTAACTATCATGATCTTGCAAGAAATTTAAAAAGTCAGCAACAACTTCAGCTAGTTAAAGTAGACACAAATATTGTGAGGTTACGTGAAGAGAATAAGACGGTCAATAAAATGGTAACTCTCCCAAAATATATGGTAGAGTTAGGCAAAAAAAAGAAAATTAACTTTAGTCAGACTTTACAACGTGCACTTAGAAAGGAATTAGAATTAGGGGAAGTTCATAAAGAAGATTAACAAAGATTATACATTATGCAACAAAAATAAAAAGCAGGGACGCCGATGTCCCTGCTTTTTATATAGTTCATTATTTTGTTTCTTTCACGTATTGATCGTTAATTGTATGAATGGTTAAGCCTACGATATTCTTGTTGTGTTTCGCGAATGGTAAGCTTGCTAAGTAACCTACAATAAATGCGATAAAGAAACCGATAACGGATACTGTAAATGGTGTGATATCTGTTTTTCCTACAAAGTAAGAAACGATTGCTGCGACGATTAGTCCGATGATAACACCATAAGTATTGGCTTTTTTAGTAAATATACCTACTGCAAACACGCCGGCAATTGGTACACCGAATAGTCCTGTTACAAGTAAGAATAAATCCCATGTTTCGTTTGTTTTTTGATTAATTAAGTATAATGATGCCAACGTACTGAAGACACCTGCAAGAATAATGATGATTCTTGCTAATAATACATCATTTTTCGTGTTATTTGTTTTAGAAAATCTTTGTTTTAAATCGACAACCACACATGCTGAAATTGAGTTCAAGCTTGAAGAAATTGTTGATTGTGCTGCTGCAAATATAGCAGCGATTAATAATCCGCCAACAAATGGTGGAATTTGTGTCAGTATGAAATAAGGTACGATAGCTGAAGTATTAAATCCTTCTGGTAAAGATGTAACATTATTATAGAAGGAATACAACACAGTTCCCATTCCGTAGAAGATAGGGATTGTAATAAATGCTAATAAACCGTTAGTCCATAATGATTTGTTTGTTGATGATATTGAACCAGTTGTTTGATAACGTTGAACGATATCTTGGCTGGCAGTGTATTGATGTAAGTTATTAAAGATAGAACCAATAAATATAATTGGAATTGCAGCGGCAGCAGTACCGAATTTCCAGTTATCCATTGAGACAAACTTTTTATCTTGTACAGCTTCATTTAACACTGTACCGAAGTTCCCATCAATTTGGAAAGCACCTAAGAAGATAACGGCAACAGCACCACCTAATAAGATAATACCTTGAATAACGTCGCTCCAAATAACCCCTTCTATACCGCCCATAAACGTATAGATAACACATAATAATCCAACTAATGCTGCGATTAAATATGGGTTAATATCTGAAACGGAAGTGATTGCTAATGTTGGTAAATAAATAACAATCGCGACACGACCAATATGGAATAATGTAAATGCTAGAGATCCAATAACACGCATTGTGATACCAAATCGTTCTTCCAAATATTCATAAGCAGTTGTTACATCAAGCTTTCTGAAGAATGGAATATAGAAATAAATCAGTAATGGAATAATCGCGATAATGGCGATATTTCCTGCTGCATAAGACCAGTCTGTATTAAATGCTCTTTCTGGTGTTCCCATATAAGTAATCGCACTTAAAGTTGTCGCATAGATTGAGAATCCAACCGCCCATGCAGGGACTCTACCTTTTGCTTTGAAGAACGCGTCTGTATCTTGACCAGCTCTTTTTGTAAAATATACACCTACTAATAACGTTGCAATTAAATATAAAATTAATGCAATCCAGTTTCCTGTACCAAATCCTACTTCATTCATAATATGACATCCCCTTTGTACATCAAATAATTATAAATTGTATTTAGAAACAAGTTCTTTAACTTTTTGAAGTGATGCTTCATCTAATGGCGCGAGTGGTCGTTTAGTTGTACCACCCTCAATACCATTTTCATTTAGTACAGCTTTCAAAGTAGGGTAAATACCTAAAGCTAATACTTGCTCAATAATATCGTTTGTTTCATGTTGAATTTCATATGCTTGTTCAATATTGCCTTCTTTAGCTAAATTAAAGATTTGTCTAGCGCGTTGTCCATTGATGTTATAAGTTGAACCAATCGCACCATCTACACCTGACACAGCAGCTTGAATAAGCATTTCATCAAAGCCAGAAAGTATTAATTTGTCTGGGAATGCTTTTCTAATTCTTTCTAATAAGTAGAAGTCAGCAGCAGTATATTTAATACCGATGATTTTTTCATTTTCGAAAAGTTCTTCAAATTGTTGTATAGATAAGTTAACACCAGTTAATGCTGGAATTGAATAAATGATCATTTCATTTCCAGTAGCTTCAATGATGGCATTGTAGTAATACTTAATCTCTTCGAATTTGAATGGGTAATAAAATGGTGTTACAGCTGATAACGCGTCATAACCTAATTCTGTAGCAAATTTACCTAATTCAATTGATTCGTTTAAATCTAATGCACCAACTTGTGCGATTAATTTAGCGTCTGATCCTACTTCGTCTTTAACAATTTCAAAGACTTTCTTCTTCTGTTCAGTATTCATTAAGAAATTTTCACCAGAACTACCATTTACATATAAACCATCTACTTGTTGTTTATCGATATTTTGGCGAATGATTTGTCTTAAACCTGATTCTAAAATATTGCCTTCCTCATCAAATGGTACGAGTAATGCAGAATATAATCCTTTCATTTAAAAAACTCCTTTATATTTATTAATTGATAATATTGTCAGACCAATTTATAATCACATTGTAAGCGAATACATATTCTTCTGTCAATCGTTTTATTATTTGATACATCACTTATGATAAAATAAATAATTAAGAGGAGGTAGGTAAAATGATGAAACGAACATCACTCGTTGATGTGGCTGTTGAAAAATTAAAAGAATATATAGCAGAACATCAATTTGATAATGGAGATAAACTACCTTCAGAGAAAATGCTTGTGGAACAATTGGGGGTGAGTCGCACTGTTGTGAGAGAAGCGATTAGTCGCTTGCAGCAAAGTGGTCTCATTCAAGTTAAATCAGGAAGTGGCATGTTTATTACAGAGAAGAATAAACATTTATCAATGCTTTTTGAGTCACATATGAAAGTGCATGGTTTTAAAATTAAAGAATTACTGGAAGTGCGTAAAATATTAGAACTTGGTGCGATACGTCTTTTAATAGAAAATAAAATCGTGATTGATGCAAAAAAACTAAGAGATTTGAATGATATTTATTATGAGTCTTTCAACAAATCTCAAAAATTCGCGCACTATGATTCAGCCTTTCATGAAACGATTATTATCTTTACTGAA
Organism: Mammaliicoccus sp. B-M6; assembly: GCF_022386965.1. Lineage (NCBI taxonomy): Bacteria > Bacillati > Bacillota > Bacilli > Caryophanales > Staphylococcaceae > Mammaliicoccus > Mammaliicoccus sp. B-M6. Next base: position 3,235 of record NZ_JAJNHJ010000015.1, on the reverse strand, counting down.
AATCAAACATTAATCACGATGAGTAAAGTTATTAAAGAGTATTTTGATAAGAACCAGTTTAATCAAATTGTTGATAAAGAAGATATAGAAAAATCTTACAAAGAACATGCTGATTTAATAGAAGCAATTGAGAAACAAAATTTAACTTTAGCACATGACATTATTAATAAACATCTGTCTAGAGTCGTTGAGTGGATAGAAGAATTGGAGCAAAAATGATGGGTAAATTAGATAAGATTGAAGTCCAAAGTTTGAAGTCGCAAGTATTACAAGAAATTAAACAATATATTTTGGATAAAGGCATGACAGAAGGGGATCGCTTACCGACAGAACGTGCTTTTACTGAAATGTATGGCGTGAGTCGTTCAGTTGTAAGAGAAGCTTTGAGTTATCTCGAACATACAGGTGTGATCGAAACGGTTCAAGGAAGAGGAACGGTAATCAAAGCACCGGATATCTCTAGTTTAGTTGAAGGATTTCTATTTAGTTTTCAAGTCGCAAATGGTTCGAAAAATGATTTACTGTCATTGAGAATTATTTTTGAATGTGCAGCTATTGAAGAAATCGTTAAATTGGATAAGGATATCAGTGATTTAAAAGCAATTGTAAATGAAGATGTTATCAATCATTATGAGAATGATAAAGCATTTCATCAAACGTTATTAAGTACTACAGGAAATGTATTATTTGAACAATTAAGCTCTGTTATTCAGTCTTACTTCTATCATATTGAAGAAGAGGGGAAAGAAATTAATTATATTCAAACGAATGAAATGCATAAGAAAATTATCGAAGCAATTGCCAACAAAGATGTGCAATTAGCTAAAGAACTTATGACCACACATTTGTCTATTTAGGAGGATATTATGAAAATTGCAATTGATATAGGTGGCACATTTATTAAAGCTGGCGCAATTGATGACCACCACACAATACATAGTTATCAAAAAATTGAAACACCACATAATAAAGATGGTGGTATTGTTGAAGCGGTTAAAGGCATCGTTGAATCATATACAAAAGAATTTAACTTAAATAAACCTGAAGTTGGTATTTCTACAGCAGGTGTCGTTGATTCACATAAAGGTGAAATTACATATGCTGGCCCTACCATACCATATTATAATGGTACAAATTTTAAGCAATCATTAGCACATATTGCTGGTAAAGTAGCGGTTAATAATGATGTATCATGCGCGTTACTTGGGGAATTGTTAACGTTTGATAGAGAAGTTCAATCGATATTTTTAATGACGATTGGTACGGGTATTGGTGGCGCATATTATGAAAATCAATTATTAGAAGGTAAAAAGTATAGAGCATGTGAAATAGGCTATTTACTTTATGACAAAGAAACGAATACAACATATGAAGATAGAGGATCTACGACAGCTTTAAAAAGACTAATTAGTGCCAATTATAAAGAAGATATGCAAGTTGAGAAATTATTTGATTTGGCGTATCAAAATGATGAAAAAGCTCAAGACATCCTTAATCAATGGGCTAATCATGTTGCAGAAGGTATTGCGCAGGTTCAAATTATGTTTGATCCAGAAATAATACTTATTGGCGGAGGTATTTCTAAACAAGAAGAAAGACTCCTATCATTGATTGAACCATTTATCGATGATTATTTACCAACTGATTATGGTCATGCCAAAATTGAAGTCACTTCAAAGGGAAATGATTCAGCTCTATATGGTGCTATTTCATGTTTATAAAATAATTGTTAACCTACAATTTACATTGGTTAACAATGTGGTATAATATCGTTATCTTATATTAGGAGTGAAAAATTTGAAAACTAAAGATATCGTTATTATAGCAATGTTTACTTCTTTTATTTCTGTATTAGCATTTATACCACCAATTCCATTACCGTTTATGCCGGTGCCAATCGTTCTACAAAATATTGGTATCATATTAGCGGGATGTTTATTAGGATATAAAAGAGGTACATTAAGTGTAATTATCTTCTTATTACTTGTTGCAACAGGATTGCCATTATTATCAGGTGGTAGAGGCGGATTAGGTGTATTCTTTGGTCCATCTGCTGGTTATTTATTCGGCTACCCAGTTGTTGCATTTTTAATTGGATTCTTTATAGATAGAAAGTGGAAAGATCTCTCGTTTACATATGCGTTAACAATTAATATTGTCATTGGGGTTCTATTCCTTAATTTAATTGGCGGATTTGTGATGGGTGAGTTTATGAATATTTCAATCGCTAAAAGATACATATTAGCAGCAACGTTTTTACCAGGTGATATTGTTAAAGCAATATTAGCAACTATGTTATTATTTAGCTTGAAGAACGTACCCGAAATAAAACGATTAAGAAATACTTAACGAGGTGAATAACGATGGTTTCATTTAAAGATATAGAAACAGATGGAAAGGTTTTGACTGAAACAAATAGGTTTATACATTATCAAACATTGGATAAACGTATTCAGTATGATTCTAACAAAATTGTGTATAAAGAAATGCCAGACATAGATACGTTTAAAGCAGATGAAGCAATGTTGAAAGAAATCCATGAAAAAAATAATCAGCCTTTTCTTAAATTTGTCTTTCCTGAAAATGAAACAATCGATATTGAATTAAGAGAATATTTAAAATTTCAAGGTTATGAAACAGGTTGGTTAGAATTATATATCAATGCTGAGAAGAACTTTGAAAGTGAAGCCAATCAAGACATTGAAGTTGTTCTAACGAATGAGGATAATATTGTTGATTTCTTGAACGTATCATATGAACAAGATGAAGCATATGGCAAAGATTATGCAGACCTTAAAGTTGAATTAAATAAAAAACAATTACATAGTGATAATCCGATTCAAGTATTATCTTATTATAAAGGTAAGCCTGCAGGTATGTTGCTTATATGGATGAATGAGAAATATGTAGAATTAGATAGCTTTGGTGTTCGAAAAATATATAGAAGGTTAGGTATAGGAACGAAAATGCAAGCCTTTGTAGCAGAAATCGCTAAAGATAAACCGATAATACTTGTAGCAGACGGTGAAGATACAGCTAAAGATATGTATAAAAGACAAGGTTATATTTACAGTGGATTTCAATTTGAAACGTTAAAAGAATACAAATAAAAACAGGTTGAGACAGCAATGCTGTCTCAACCTGTTTCAGACTGTGGACAAACTGAACTTAAATTTATAAGTTCAGTTTGTTTTTTTATATGGAGTAACATTTTCCACTAAAATCATGATTAAAC